>CAYWSS010000159.1:0-9900 GCA_964460505.1 uncultured Caldilineaceae bacterium
TTCCGAAAATTCTGCTCTGAAATGCCGACAATAATTGTCAAACCGGGAATTGCTACAGAAATCTAGCCTAAGTTCAAGGTTGAAGTATAAACCCAACTTCGATTCTACACCAACTTTGCCGGCGCAATTACCTCGAATTTTGACCAACTTTGCGGGCAACATCCCCTCAATAAAAATGCAGCCTGGGTAGTTCGCTGTCCGGGTAGAGGCAACAGTTACCTGCCGTACACACACGCATCCCTGGTAACCGTTCATCCCCTGCCCCCCGCTTCGCGCCCCCCTCAATGGGGGGGGAGTTTAAAAGCCTCTCCCTGATTTCGGAGGGCGCGAACGCGGGAGGGAGGTGAACGGTTACCACCTGGGTTAACATCAACGGCGATGACTTGCCCGGTGGCCGGAAAAGGGCCGGTGGTTCGATTACCCTGTTAGGCCATTTTCTGCTAACATCCTGGCTATCATTCAACTATTTTGTCCTGTAGACCCAAGGAGCCGCTGATGGCGCAGGGGGTGGGGGGTGTCCCTCCACTCTCTTACCCACGCCACACGCTCCGTATGGTATTACCCGGCAACATTTGCGTTGCGCTTGCGGCGAGATTATTTGTTAATTATTCATTGTTAATTTGCGGCTTGCCGCGCTATGATAATTACATTATTAATAGAAGAAACAATTATGCCGTTAATGTTTGATATGCCAATGGAGCAGTTGCAGAGCTACCGGGGACGTAATCCCCGCCCCGACGATTTTGACTCGTACTGGGAGCAGGCCGTGGCCGGAATGCAAGCCCTTGACCCTCAGATAGAGCTGACGCCGGCAGATTTCCAGGCGCCCTTTGCCGACTGTTTCCAGATGTATTTTACAGGCGCCGGTGGGGCCAGGATTCATGCCCAGCTCCTGCGCCCCAGGGATGCTCCGGCTCCCCATCCGGCGGTGGTTATGTTCCACGGCTACTCTATGAATGCCGGAGATTGGTCGGATAAGCTGGGGTACGTTGCTATGGGGTACACCGTGGCTGCGCTTGATTGCCGGGGGCAAGGCGGTTTATCGGAAGACAACGGAAGCGTTGAGGGCTGGACACTAAAGGGCCACATTGTCCGTGGCCTGACCGATGCGCCGGAGAAATTGCTTTATCGACAAATTTTTCTTGATGCGGCCCAACTGGCCGGGATTGTCATGAAAATGCCGGATGTGGACGAGGGCCGGGTTGGGGCAACGGGGGGGAGTCAGGGAGGCGCGTTAACGCTGGCTTGTGCCGCGCTGGAACCGCGCATCAAATTGGCAGCTCCCATATACCCGTTTTTGTGCGATTACCAACGGTTTTGGGAGCTTGACCTGGACACGGCAGCCTATTCAGAGCTTAAAGATTATTTCCGCAGATTCGACCCGCGTCACGAACGCGAAAACGAGCTGTTCACCAAACTCGGCTATATCGATGTGCAATATCTGGCCCCGCGCATAAAAGGCGAGGTGCTGATGGCGGCCGGTTTGATGGATAAGATATGCCCACCTTCCACCCAATTTGCCGCTTACAATAAAATTGAAGCCAAAAAATCGCTGGCGATTTATCCGGATTTTGGGCATGAAAATTTGCCCGGCCACTCGGATACAATTTTTGAATTTATGCAGCAGCTTTAGAGAACTGGCTTTAATCTTTTCTTGATGCTACAATTTTGCTCTATGGCAGGTAATGATTTTTGGTTCTTTGGGTGCGATGATCCGGAGCGGGCAGCAGCCTTAATTGTTGACATCGTTGCCAAACGGGTCCCGCAAAAATTTGGAATACCGGCGGAAGATATTCAGGTATTGTCGCCTATGCATCGTGGCGTTACGGGCGTTCGCTCACTTAATGAACAGTTGCAAGCTCAATTAAATCCGCTGCAATACAAGCAGCCGGAATATAAAAGCGGCAGCCGCCTTTTTCGGGGGGGAGACCGGGTGTTGCAACTGCGTAACAATTACGACAAAGATGTGTTTAACGGCGACGTAGGGCAAATTGAGCAGATCAATCTGGAAGAGGGCGAAATCCGGGTGGGGTTTGAAGGGCGCGGCATTAGCTACGAATTCAGCGATCTGGATGAGTTGACTCTGGCCTACGCCATGAGCGTACATAAAAGCCAGGGCAGTGAGTACCCGGTGGTGGTGCTGCCGATGCTTACCCAGCATTATATGCTGCTTCAACGCAACCTGCTTTACACAGCTATCACCCGCGCCAAAAAAATGGTGGTGATTGTTGGCACGCGCAAGGCTATTGCCATGGCTGTAAAAAACGATAAAATCGCCGCCCGCTGGTCAGCACTGCAGGAGAGATTGCGGGCTTAACAATTAACGCAGTTCCGCAAAACCCGGCAGGTTACAAGTGACCGGCACTTAAAATATAGATACAGGTCTACTTTCAGTGGCCCTAAAAGTGCCGGTCACTTTTATTTACCTGATAACTTTTGCGGTATTGCCAATTAACAATTTGCAGTTATTTCAGGAGGGCATTGTGGCAAAGAAGAAGAAAAAGAAGCAGAAAAAACCGAATATCCCGGTTCAGGCTATAGCTCGGTCCCGGCTGGATCAGATATTTTCCCGCTATTTTCAGGAGGAGTTGGATGGCGAAGAATGTGTTGGCTCTATTCAAACGCTAATGGGTGAACTGGGGCCGGAGGTTGTGCTGACGACAATGGTTGGAATGCTGGACAACTCCAGCAATGATCAGAAAGATGCCCTGATGACCTTTATTCCCAAGCTGGGCAATGAGCAGACCGTTAAACATCTGTGGCATTTGGTGCGCCGTTCTAAAATGTCGGTGGGGGCCAAAATGACGGCGCTGGTCATTCTAAAGCAAATGGGCGAAGATGTTAACATGGAAGACCCCGGCAAATATTTCTCGTGGCGCGATATTAAGCAGGCCGACGCTACAGAGGTTGCCGGCATGGGGCGTTTCAGTATGCAAGCGCTCATCAAAGAGTTGCAACGATTGAACAACATCGACGATGTGGAAGCGATGATGCTGCAATTTGGGGACATTTCCGCAAAGGGCGGTGGAGACACAATGGTTTTGGTAATGGTTGATGAGTTGGTTGCAATGGGCGATAGCGGTGCCGCCGAAATGCTGCTGGCTATGTCTGCCACAACGCAATCACCCAAAGTGCGCAAGGCGGCCCGAAATGGGCTGTTGAAGCTGTCCGGCAAAAAGGTGTTCCCTCAATCTGAACTGATCAAATCGTTGGGGCAGGAGCGTTTCCATTCAGCCTACTGCTCCGACCCGGCCCATCCCTGGCAGCAACAAATTGCTATTCTTTTTGAACGCGGCGGCCGTGACCAGGTGCAGGCGCTCACTTTTTTGCTGGATTTTGGACATCCATGGAACGGTGCTATTAAGGACATGTTCCCCACCGAAACAGTGCCCATAAGCAAATTTAAGCGGGAGTTTATTGACAGAGCCAAAGCGCACGGGGTCGAGATGCGACAGGTTCCCTACGCCCGCGTGCGGCAGATGGTTATAGATGCTCTGGAAGCAACCCGTAAAAGCAAGACAAAACAGCCGCAGGATTTAATAGATTATCGCCACTGGGTTGAGCGCCGGCTTGTTGACCCATCCCCTGAAACGCTGGCGTATGCCCGGCAGGTCGATGCCCGGTCGGTGGACGAATGGGGTGAATTAACAGAACCACCGGTGCGCGGGATGCAATTTATCACCGGGGCCGATGGGGAAAAAATGCCGGTAGTGGTGTTAGGCGATTTGGATGATTTGGACGAAGATGAATGGGAGGAAGTAGAGTTTGCCGACCTCAGAGAAGAGGTTGATGAATATTACTATTCGGAAACGGATGACGAAGACGAAGACGACGAAGAGGAAGAGGAATTCCCGATACCCTACGATTGGGTAATGCTCTACCTTACCGACGGTTATGACAAAGGGCTTGATGTTGAAGAACTGGACGATTGCTGGCAAGATTTGTGTGATTTTATGTTTTATCTGACCGAAGACAATGAGGCGCCCACCGACCTGACTAAAGTGCAAGGTTATCATCTGAGCCAATTTGTTACTGAGTTTTGGGAGCATGAAATTGTGGAAGATGACCTCGCTGAATCCAAACGCCACGCCGTTGAGACAGTTCGCGATTTGTACAATTTCTTGTCCAAACGAAAATTCATTCCCAGAGCATCGGCCAAACAGATTTCCAAAGCCGCAGCGAAAATTTTACGGTACCCGGATAAATTAACCCCAATCGAGGAGTAGGTATGCCTTTATCTTTTGAACAAAAATTGCAAAACCTGGCCGATCTGGCGGTAAAGGTTGGGGTTGGCTTGCAGCCCGGCCAGCGATTAATTGTAAGTGCCCCCCTGGAAAGCGCTCCCCTGGCCCGGTTGATTACCGGGAGTGCCTACAAAGCCGGGGCCAGGCTGGTAGACGTAATGTGGAAGGACGATGCCGTCACGCTGGCTCGATTTAAATACGCCCCTCGCGATTCATTTGAGGAGTTTTCCGAATGGCGAACCAACGCTCTGCAAGCGCACGCCGGGCAGGGTCATGCGTTCATCTCTGTTTCAGCAGCGGCCCCGGACCTGCTTAAAGATGAAGACGCCGAACTGGTGGCCACGGCCATGCGGACATACAACACCCATATGACCCCTTTCAGAAAGGTGATTATGGCCGACGGCGCAAACTGGTGCATTGTCTCGCAGCCCATACCCGGTTGGGCTGCTAAAGTTTTCCCCGATGCCTCCTCCGAAGGGCAGATGTTGAAATTGTGGGATTTAATCTTCAAAGTGTCTCGCGCCGACCAACCCGATGCCGTCGCCGCCTGGCAGCAGCATCTTGCCCAACTGGCCGAGTGGCGGGACTACCTTAACAGTAAACGGTACGTCACGCTAAAATATACCGCCCCCGGCACCGACTTTACGGTAGGCTTGCCCCAAAATCACATCTGGAAGGGCGGGCGGGGTAAATCTCAAAGCGGAATTTCGTTTGTGCCCAATTTGCCTACGGAAGAAGTATTTACCATGCCCCACAGAGATCGGGCTGATGGTGTAGTCTCCAGCAGCAAACCGCTCAGTTACGCCGGGGTGTTAATTGAAAACTTCAGCCTGACCTTTGAAAAGGGGCGGGTGGTAAGGGCTTCGGCAGAACGGGGAGAGGACATCCTGCGCAAATTGGTGGAGACCGACGAAGGTTCGGCCCGGTTGGGCGAGGTGGCTTTGATTCCGCACAGCTCCCCCGTTTCGCAAAGTGGGGTGCTGTTTTACAACACCCTGTTCGATGAAAATGCAGCCAACCATCTGGCTTTGGGGCGGGCCTATCAGTTTACATTGAAAAATGGGGTTTCAATGTCCGAGAAGGAGTTTGAAGCGGCCGGCGGCAACACCAGCCTGGTCCACGTTGATTTTATGATTGGCTCCAACCAGATGGATGTTGATGGAATTACCGCCAACGGAACCGCCGAACCCGTAATGCGGGCCGGCGAGTGGGCGTTTTAGACAGAGTTGCAGAGACGCAAGGGTGAAAGTTGCAACAAAACGAGGCATCTGCGACTCTCTGCAACCTTGCGGCCCTGGCTCTCTGGTAGTGCTCTATAAAAAACGTATTATCTGCCACTAATTTCACTAATTTCACTAATTTTTTATTTTTTTCGTGTTAATTCGTGCAATTCGTGGCAAATTCTTTACTTTGATCCTGCGAAATCCTGTAGAGCCGCGGCCCTGCCTACGCCGGAAAGAAACCGTGTTTTTCCATCCAGGGCCACTCCGGGCCAACCCAGCCGGCCTCGTTAAAATTTACGCGCCCGCTTTTGCTAAACGTTACCCCTTCGGCCTCCAATATTTGGCGCTGCAGGGCACCGCCGCTGCCACCGGCGCGCGGGCTGATTTTCCCCTGAGCGTTGATTACCCGTTGCCAGGGAACATCGGTGTCAAAAGGCAGAGCGGCCATGGCGTAGCCCACCATGCGGGCGGTGCAGCCGCCCACAAATTTTGCCACTTGCCCGTAGGTGGCCACCTTTCCCGGTGGAATTTGCCGGACCACGGCATAAATTCTTTCGTACACCGGGGCATTCTTTAATGATTCTTTAACCAATTCACCACTCATATTTCTCTAAACCTATTCATCTTTGGGCAACCCCTTGCCCGGCGAGAGGAATTTGAAACTTTTAATCATCGGGTTGAACCATTGCAGGGCAGCTTCGTAAAAATCAGTGGGGGCCAACAATACAATCTTGTGCATTTTGCCGTTGCCCACCGCCGTAATTACCGAACCGGCCATAGTGGTGCCGTCGTCCAGCGTGTATATGTAATCGATAGTTACGCCGGAGGCAGTATCCAGCGGGAATTCGACAGGTGGAAGGTGTTGAAGCCCGGTAAACTGCTGCTGTAATTCTTCTATGTGGGCCAGCGCGGCTTCCCGGGCAGCGTTGGCGTTGTCTGCTCCGGGCCATCTAAAATTACTGGCCGTAAACATCATTCCATTTTCAGGTAAACCGACAGAAATAAGCTGTTTATCCTGTTCCAACACGTCCCAATCAGAGGCCACCAAAAATCCAAACTCTTTGCCCGACGGCCCAATTAATGTCCATTCCGGCGGTGGAGGTGTGGCTTGCTCGCTGTCGGTTGCCGTCAGTGGGGTAAAGGTGTCTAATAACGGCTGCAACTGGTCAAGCGCGGGTTTCCATGTTTCTGCCGGGGCGCTGATATAAACCAGAAATACAACGGTGTCGTTCTGTTGAATATGCACCTGACTGATAGTTTCCCCCAGTTGCGGGTCGGTGGTAAAAAACTGAGCCACAATTGAACCATCTTTATTTTTCTGGTGGCTGATAGCTTTAAATTCTGCTCCTTCTGCGGCAAAATTTTGGCCGATAAAAGACATCAAATATTGATTTAATTCGTCGGGGTTGTACAGGGTGCCGACATCATTAAAAACAACGGTGTATCCAATCTGGTTATCGGGTGACAGGATAATCACGCCGTTGGGTTGTTCGTAAGGTTTCCACGTGTCAGGATAATTGACGGCAAAATAGTGACCGGAATGGGTAAAACTGATTTGGGCAGCCGGGTCTATTGAGATGGGGGTGGGTGTGTTCTGTGGCGTGTGGGTGGGGGCCGGAGTATTTGTTGGAATTAGGGTTGGGGTAGTGGCTGGTTGCGTAGGGACAGTCGTGGCAACCGGATTGTTTCCCTGGCAGGCAGACACTGTGTAACCAAAAAAGATTAGCAAACAGCACAGCAAAATAAGTCTCAAGTTCATCATCGATAGGGTAAAACAAAAGTACAAATTCAGTGAATCTGTCAAAATCGCGCTCGGGCCGGTCTCTTGACCGCGCCCGCTTAGGTGGCTCGGTCGGAAACCGGCCACAGCACCGGGTTTACTGAACCTGTACAAACAAAAAGCACCGTGGGGGGTGCTTTGGTTTAAGATTTAAGACAACCGGAAAAGTTTAGTCGGCTTCGGATTTTACGACAAATCGATACCCCACACCCCTGATGGTTATCAATCGTTCGGGGCGACTGGGATTTTTCTCAATTTTCTCTCTTATCCAGCGAATATGCACATCAAGGGTTCGGGTATCACCCATATAGTCGGTTTCCCACACTTCTTGCATAATAACTTTTCGGCTCAGAACCTGGTTTTTATTTTCAATCAGCAGGTGAAGTAACTTAAATTCTTTGGGGGTAAGCGGCCGGCTCTCTCCCTGATACAGCACCTGGCGTTGATGAAAATCAATAATCAAATCCGGCAAACGCAGAAAGCGGTCTTTTTGCAAAGCAGAAACCTCTTCAATCCCTTTATCCAGTTGGTCTCTATCAAGGGCAACTACAATAACATGTTTCCCGATGTTGGAATTTAGCTGACTCTTGCTGCCCACAATTAAACGCGGTATTTCCAGACCTGTTTCATCCAGGGCTTGTTGGAAATCTGCAAAGTTAAGCGTATTGTCGGCAGAATTTAAAATTATCAAATCCGGCCAGATGCTGGACGCCTGCTGGGCCGCGGTTTTTGGTGTATGGGCCAACCCTATATAACCTTGTTCTGCAAGGTGAGATACTAAAGATTCAGCTTGATCGAGGCTGTTGCTTTCGATAAGCAGGATTTGCATATGGTTTAGGACCCTCCCGTTAAGGTCATCGGTCGCTCATTATAACCAATAATGGCCGGTTATGCAATCATTCTGGACGGTTTTTGGAGAGATTAAATTTTGTAATCATTTACCCCCCTCCAACCTTGACCATTAGGGAGTGCGGTCGCCTTGCGAGGGGGGGAGGGCTTTAAACTTCCTCCCGTTTACGGGGGGACGCGAAGCGGGGGGTAGGGAGTGAATGGTTACTTAAATTTTGTAAAATTTCAGATGAAATACCTGCGTGGTTTTGGCCCTGATCCGCGCCTGTTCGTCCGGGCGAGAACCACACACCCATAATATTCCCTTATTTGTGGCAAGCAGGGGGATGTGGGGCCGGCGGTCGACCGGAATTTGCTCATTAATCATAAATTCGTTGATTTTTTTGTGCTGCCCCCCCATCCCCAACGGGCAAAAGGTATCGCCCGGTTGACGGGTACGCAGCGCAGCCTGGGTACCAACAACTTCAGTATCCAGATAGGCTTCCCAGGGAGAAGCTTGCCGGACCCTCTGCAAATCTATGTTTACCGCCAGGTGAATTGTGGCGCTGATTTGCCAGGATGTGCCCGGCAACAAAGTTACACCGGGCAGGTTCAACGGAATTACCTGCCCCTTTTGCAGCATTGGAAACTCTGAATTTACCATATTTAGAGCAGCCTCTTCCGAGGCAATGACAAAGGTTTGATAACTTACGGTTAGCACCAACCCTTGCGGCAGGGTGGCCTTGGCCCCGGTTCCCCCCGTTTCTACAATTGCAATGGCATCTTCAATGTGATGAAAGCCGATATTCCGTAAGCCGTGCCGCAGATTACTAACCGCTTTGCGTAGCGATGAGCGTTTCATAGCCAGGGGTAGTTTTAGCCACTGCTCCAGGTGAAAGGTTATCATCTCCGGTGATTCTGTTTTAATGACAGAAGGCCAGATAATTTCCAGTTGCTCGTGCATAAATTGGGCATCTGCGGCAATGACTTTGGCGCTGCGCCGCAGAATTTCTCTGATATTTGGGTTATACGTAGCCAGATAGGGGATCAGTTCGTGGCGCAGCCGGTTGCGAAAAAAAGAGGTGTCCTGATTGGTGTGGTCCTCCCGAGGCGAGAGTTTGTTTTCCCGGCAGTAGGTCTCAATTTCCCGGCGGGTAATTTCCAGCAGGGGACGAATGATAGCGGGGG
Source organism: uncultured Caldilineaceae bacterium (assembly GCA_964460505.1). GTDB lineage: Bacteria > Chloroflexota > Anaerolineae > 4572-78 > J111 > J095. Next base: position 9,264 of record CAYWSS010000159.1, read on the forward strand.
CAGGTTGCAAAGCCAAGGCGGGCGATGCCGGCGGAAGCGGTAAATCATCCGGATGCCATCGCCGGCCGGTTACAGGCGTTACCGGTAACATACCGCGCAGGCCGGCCAACCCTGTTCCGCGCAAAAAGTGCATCAACACGGTTTCAATTTGGTCGTCGGCATGGTGCCCGACGGCTATTTGGGTAGCTCCCGTTTTTTCGGCTACCCGCCACAAAAATGCGTACCGCATCTGTCGGGCAGTTTCTTCAATGGATTGTTTGCGCCATTTGGCTGCGGTGGCCACGTCCCAGCTTTCCAGATAGAGCGGAAGCTGCCATTCAGCGGCAACTTGCTGCACAAAGGCGGCGTCCGCCCCGGAAGCAGCGCCTCGTAATTGGTGATTGAGATGAGCCACAACCAGAGTTAATTCAAATCGGGGGCGCAGGGCAACCAGCAGGTGCAATAAACACAACGAATCGGGGCCGCCGGAGACACCGGCCACCACGGCGCTTTTTGCGGCAAGCAGCCCATTTTTTTTGCAAAAAGCGGCAACTTGATTGATTACATTGGGGGTCACGGCGGGGGTTTTTTTATGATGCAGACTGATGAGAGTTGCGTGTATGATTTGTTGTTATATATGCTGACACATACCAACCTG
>CAYWSS010000160.1:0-9896 GCA_964460505.1 uncultured Caldilineaceae bacterium
GAACCGAGGCCGAAGCCACGGCAGTACCGGCAGGGGCAACCCCCACCACATCGCCATCGGATGAAACCGGGGTTGGAATCACGCCGGTTATTTCAACCCCTGAATCGGGTGAACCGCTGTTGCCGGCCCCAACGCTCTTGGAACCGGGGGATGGCATGGTTTTCTCCGGCCTATCCTCGGATGTTCCGCTAAAATGGCGGGCGATCAAACCCACCTTGAGCCTGGATGAACTCTATCTGATTACCATCCGGTATAATTTTCAGGGACAGATTTACACCGATTATGCCTGGACTCAACAAACCGGTTGGTCCGCCGAAAATCACGCCTATCTTTTTGACCTTTCGGATGACGGGTTATTTATCTGGTCGGTGATGCTCATTCGCCAAACCGGAACCAATCGTGATGGCGTGCCGGAAGGGACGGCGTTAAGCGCCCCCAGCCCCGAGCGAAGTTTTGTCTGGACAGCTCCTGCTCCCGGGGAAGGCTCCGGCTCAGATGATAACGACGATGGTGGTGGTGGTGGTGGTGGAAATGGTGGAGGCGGTTACCCGTAAATTACCCCCCCCTCAATCACCCCTTTACCGGGGGAAGTTTAACTCTCTCCTTCAAGAGGGGGACGCGAAGCGGAGGGAGTAAATTTGGATGCACTGAGTCCGCTCAAATCAATGCGTTTTCCCAGGCATTTACCGGCTCTGGTATTATTCCTGTTAATCCTGGGGTGGCGGTTTGTCCAGGTAAGAAATCTGGTATTGCCACCCTGGGTTGATTCTGTGCACCACGCCTTGCTGGTACGTATTCTTCTGGAGCAAGGGGCCATTCCGGAGACATGGCAGCCCTATTTACCGCAGGTGCCCTTTTATTATCACTTTGGCTTTCATTTTACGGCAGCATTGCTGGCCAAGTTCACCGGAATGACCGTGGGCCGGGCGGTTTTGGTAACCGGACAGGTGTGGCAAGCGCTGTTAGCAATAGGCGTATATTTTTTTGGCTACGTTCTTTGGCAAAATCAGACCAAAGCCCTGGCAGCCATGCTTCTGGTTGGCTTTGTGTCTCAGATGCCGGCCTATTACACCACCTGGGGAAGATATACCCTTTTGGCCGGCGTGACCCTGCTTATTTTTGGAATGGCAGCGGCCCTAACCGGGCGAAAAATAGTTCTGGCATTGCTGGTAGCCGCCACGGCAATTACCCACTTTTATGCACTCCTCCTTCTTTGTCTGTTTTTATTCATTCTGATTTTACTCCGCGTCCAAGACAGGTGGGGGCTTCTAATTGGAGCAATTGGCGGGCTGACAATTGCGTTACCCTGGTTGTTGCGGGTATTTGTGCAGGTTTATCAACGCCAACTGGTGTATGTGCAAGCCGGCGCAGAAAACGTTGGATATGCCACCGGCTATCTCTGGTATCTCCTGGGGCCGGGTCGAAACTACCTGCTTTTGTTATTGGCGCTAATGGGCGCTGCGGTTATTTGTATCCATCTGTTAAAGAAACGCTCCTTCACTCAATCCAACCGGGTTCCACTATTGGTCTGGAGCCTTGTGCTGATTGGCTTGATGACCCCCTTGCGTTTTGGCCCCTTCCGCCCCGATCACCATGCCGCGCTTGTCCTGTTTTTGCCCGTAACCTTGTTGGCCGTAGAAGGCATCTGGCAATTACGGAAACCGGCCCTTATTTGGGGTGCAGTTGGTATTTTGGCACTGTGGGGAATGGGGGACACCATAGACATTATCAATCCCGATACAATTTTGGCTACCCAGGCAGACGTAAATGCGTTGGAATGGATTGAGGCCAACACCTCCCCGGAAGCCAAATTCTTAATTGATGTTGCGCCGTGGTCGGCGCAGTGGCGGGGAGCAGATGGCGGCTGGTGGATTATGCCCCTTACCGGGCGACAAACCGTGCTGCCCCCGGCCGCTTACGGCTGGGGAACAGAAGAAAGCGTGCAGCAAATCAGAGCCGTGGCTGCCAGAATTTATGGGCTAACCTGGAAGAGTGGTCAGGATTATTGCCACCAGTTGGCTGCATTGATGACAGAAACCAATGCTACCTACTATTACACCTACACCCAAAATCCGGCCACCTGCCCGGCGGTTGAGCCGGTGTACCACGGTGAAGAAAAGCCGGCTATTTACCAACTTGCCGCAAAACCAGGAACGGTTGTAATCTCGCCATAAAATTGTAGGGAACAATGAGACGGCAAACAAGATTTATTGTAACTACGCCCCTCCCGAAGGGGGAAGATTTTACTTCCCCCCCGAATCGGGGGGGACTGAGGGGGTGAGTTACGATTTATTAGGGAATGAGGATTAATTAACTGTTCCATTTCCGCATGCCCAAAGGGCATTATAATATTGCGTATTTCGTACTGCGTATTATTTTCTCATCTACGTGATACGCAATACACAGTACGCAATATTGTGACATTTTTACACCCAAATCAATGTAAAACAAACCCATGCTTTCAAAGATTTCCATTGTTACCCCATCATACAACCAGGCCCTTTACATCGAGGGCACAATTCAAAGTGTGCTGGCCCAAAACTATCCCCACCTGGAATACCTGATTGTTGATGGCGCTTCCGGCGATGGCACGCCGGATATTTTGCCAAAATACAATCAGTTTTTGCGATGGGTTTCCGAACCGGATAAGGGGCAAGCTCACGCCCTCAACAAAGGATTTAAGCAATGCACCGGTGAAATTGTCGGCTGGCTCAATTCTGATGACATTTATTTGCCCGGAACTTTGCATATTATTGCCCAATTTTTCAAGCGCCATCCTCAAATTGATATTGTATTTGGCGATTACCACCTGATTGATTCCTGGGGGAGGGTGCTGCTTTGCAAACAGGAAATCCCGTTCGACTACAATATTCTGCTTTACGGATTAAATTATATCGGGCAGCCGGCGGTCTTTTTTCGACGGCGGCTGTTTGAAAAAGCCGGTTATCTGGATGAAACGCTGCATTATGGCCTGGATTGGGAATTCTGGCTGCGTATCGCCGGCCGGGGCGGGCTGTTTGGGCATCTCCCCATCTATCTGGCAGCAACCCGTTGGCACGCCGCCGCCAAAACCCTGGCAGCGCCGCCGGAAATGTTTGTTGAACACCATTTGATCCGTGACCGGTATTGGAACAAACGGCGATTCCAGTCGGTACGAGGGCATCAACTATATGCGGGCTGGCTCAACAAAATTTACCGGTTCAAACGGCAGGCAAAAAAAATAATTCTGCGCCGCGCCATAGATTTTCCCCCCGGCCATTGGGTCATATATAATCAAGGCTATTAAATGCCACACAATATTCGGTTTTAGCCGTGACCCAAAAAATTCTCTACACCACTACAAGTTATCCCCCGGCCATTGGCGGGGCACAGTTACACGCTCACCAGATTATCCGGCAGCTTCAATTCCGGTTTGCCGTGCAGGTGATTACGTTGTGGGACCACAACCGCACGGATTGGCTGCTGGGGACAACCCTCAATGCGCCGCCCGATCCTAAATCTTACACTATTGACGGCGTACCGGTTGAATTAATTACGTTGAGCCGCGCCGAACGGCGGCGCTTGTGGCCCTTTGTTTTGGGCTACTATGCTATTAAATCGCTGGCTATCGACAAAATTGCCAATAGTTATTATTGCAAAATAGAACCACCGGCGCGAACCGCCGACCTCATCCACAACGTTCGGATTGGGCGCGAGCCACTCAGTTTTGCTTCACTGCAAACGGCGCGAAAACTTGATATTCCTTTTGTGTTTGTGCCCTATCATCACCCGCGTTGGGTGGGCTGGAACTATCGCCAGTTTCTCAAACTGTACCGGCAGGCCGATGCGTTGATTGCGCTTACTCAGGTAGAAAAGAAAACGCTAATCGACCTGGGCATAAATGAAGAACGCATCTTTGTAACCGGCAACGGGCCGCACGTTGCGGCACAAGCCTGCCCGGAGCAGTTCAGGAAGCAGTTTAACATTCCTGCCGGTGTCCCGCTGGTTCTTTTTTTGGGGCAAAAATACCGGTACAAAGGGATACGGCATCTGGCGGAGGCGGCCAAAATTGTGTGGAAAACCCATCCCGAAACAAGATTTGTTTTTGTAGGCCCAAGAACAGCTTTTTCAAAAAGATTTTTTGCCGGACAAACGGATACCCGGATTATTGAAACAGGAATTGTGGATTTGCAGCAAAAGTCAGATGCGCTGGCCGCCTGCTTGCTGCTGTGTTTGCCCTCTACGCAGGAGAGTTTTGGCGGAGTTTTTACCGAAGCGTGGCACTTTGGCAAGCCCGTGATTGCAGCCGATATTCCTGCTGTGCGTGAAATTATTGCTGATGAGGGCGATGGCTATCTGGTGGCGCCCACGGCGCCACTTATTGCTGACCGAATTTGCTATTTGCTGAACAATACCGTAACCGCCAAAAAACTTGGGCAAGCCGGTCAACAAAAAGTTAAAGAGCGGTACAGTTGGGAAATGTTGGCTCAAAAAACAGAAGCGGTTTATACTGCTGTGTTACGGGGGAATTTGGGATAAGCCCCCTTTATTTTTAAAACTATTACTGGAGAGAAATTAATGGATTTAGCCCAAAAGCGGGTTATGATTACCGGTGGATACGGTTTTTTGGGGCGGTATGTGGTTGATGAATTAAAACGGCAGGGGGCACAAAATATTTTTGCGCCGGCTCACCGGGAATTCGATTTATCCCGGATTGATGATGTAAAGCGGGTTTATCAGGAGGGGCAACCGGATGTGGTCATTCATCTGGCAGCCAGGGTTGGTGGTATCGGGATAAATCGGGAGAAGCCGGGTGAATTCTTTTATGACAACCTGATGATGGGCGTGCAGCTTATGGAACAGGCTCGCTTAACGGAGGTGGAGAAATTTGTTTCGCTGGGCACCGTCTGCGCCTATCCCAAATTTACTCCGGTTCCATTTTCTGAGGAAAACCTGTGGAATGGTTATCCCGAAGAAACAAACGCCCCGTATGGTCTGGCCAAAAAGATGCTGCTGGTGCAGGGCGAAGCTTACCGGCGGCAATATGGATTTAACGCCATCTACTTGCTGCCGGTTAACCTGTACGGCCCCGGTGACAACTTTGATCCGGTGAGTTCTCACGTAATTCCGGCCCTGATAAAAAAGTGCGTTGACGCCATTGATCGGGGAGACAGGCAAATTGTGGCCTGGGGAACCGGCAGCGCTTCCCGTGAGTTTTTATATGTGCAAGATGCCGCCCGCGCCATTGTGTTGGCCACGCAAAAATTCAGTGGCGCAGAGCCGGTTAATATTGGCTCTGGTATGGAAATTACAATCAAGGAATTAATTACTTTGATTGCCGGGATAACCGGTTTTCAAGGGGAAATCATTTGGGATTCCACCAAACCCGATGGCCAGCCGCGCCGCTCTCTGGACACGCGCCGGGCCAAAGAAAAATTTGGATTTGAGGCGCAGACCGGTTTTAGGGAAGGGTTGCTAAAGACCATCAACTGGTACCTTGAGCATCGCCACAAACTTGAGGAGTAGCCGTGGAAAATTTGCCTCGCGTAAATATTCTTGGGGTGGGCATAAATGCCATCACTATGCCGCAAGCGCTCAGCCAAATCTCTACCTGGATTCAAAATAAAGAGCGGCAATATATTTCTGTATGCACCGTGCATACCATTATGGAGTGTCGCCGCAACACCAACGTGCGGCAGGTAGTTAATAATGCGGGGTTGGCCACCCCCGATGGTATGCCGCTTGTATGGTTAAGCAAAAAAAACAGCCGGAACGAGGTAGAGCGGGTTTATGGCCCCGATTTAATGCTGGCCTTGTGCCGGCTCTCGATGGAAGAGGGGTACTCGCACTATTTTTATGGGGGAGCAAGCGGTGTGCCCAATATTTTGGCGCAGCGGCTGCAGCATCAATTTTCGGGGTTGAAAATTGCCGGATGCCATTCCCCCCCCTTTCTGAAACATTCTGAATTAGAAACTCCCCAGGTGATCGACCAGATTAATCACGCTTCTCCCCACATAATTTGGGTGGGGCTGGGTACCCCCAAGCAAGATTTGTGGATGGCTCAACACCGCCACCTGTTAACTGCCCCGGTACTGATTGGGGTCGGCGCTGCGTTTGATATTCATTCGGGCCGGTTGCCACAAGCGCCATTGTGGATGCAAAATGGCGGCCTGGAATGGCTCTTTCGCTTATATCAGGAACCACGGCGGTTGTGCCATAGATACCTGGTATATAATCCCCTTTTTGTAATGCTTACACTGTTGCAGACAACCGGCGTTAAAAATTACAGGCTGGACATGTAACCCCTTCTCCCCCCCACTTACCACGCTGCTTTGTTGGACTCGCAAGAAATCTTTATTTTGCTTTTTATTCAATTAATCCGGTATAATAGGGCATCCAGCGAACGTATGAGTCAGCAAGTAAGGATTAGAGAGTATGTTTCGGCGCATTGGCATCCGTGCAGTACTTCTAATTGGCGATCTGAGCGTTATAGTATTGTCGCTATATTTTGCCAGTTGGCTACGCCCTCAATTGGATTTTGGCAAACCAATTCCTTCTGAGGCTGTCTGGCTGCTTGGAATGGTTTACATCCTGGCTATGTTTGTGTGGGGAGTTGGCTTTTATATCACCGATGTTTACAATTTACAGAAAACCCTGCGTTTTGTTGATGAGTTTCAGCGTTTAGTTGCTGCGCATATCGCCTCGACACTGGCCTTTGCCGGCCTTCTTTACTTTTCATTCCGCGACATATCCCGCTTGCAGATAATGGTTTTTGCGTTGATAAGCATGGTTTTGTTGCTTATCTATCGAGGACTTTTTCGTCTGGCGCTGTATTCCTGGGGGGAGAAACGCTACGGCAGCCGGCGCGTGCTGATTGTGGGCGCCAATGATGTTGGGCGCAGTGCCGCTCAGGTAATAGAAAAAAATAAATGGACAGGCTTGTGCCTGGTTGGCTTTGTTGATGATGCCTCTTTTGCCGATACCCTGAATTACCCGCGTCTGGGTGCGCTTGATCAGACAACCCACATCATAAAAACGCAAAAAATCAATGAAGTAATCTTTGCCTTGCCCAGACAGGATCATGTAAAACTGGCAAATTTGGCGGTATCGTTGCAGGCGCTAAATGTTAATGTCAGGGCTGTGCCAGACTTTTTTGATCTGGTATTTTTGCGGGCGGTTGTGGAAGATTTGGGTGACATGCCGCTTGTTACGCTAAAAGAACCGGCCCTGGATCCGCTGCAACGTCTGGTAAAACGATCATTCGATCTGTTTTTTGGAGCGATTGGGATTATTTTAACATTACCCATTATGGTAATTATTGCTGTGGGCATTAAACGTGATTCTCCCGGCCCAATTATTTTTACACAGCAACGTGTCGGTGAAAACGGCCGAACGTTTAATATGTATAAATTTAGAACAATGTATTACGATCCAATGCCGCGCTATGTAGAAAAAATTGTAAACGGCGAGTCTATTCACAAATTTTACGATGATCCCAGAGTCACCCCATTTGGCCGTTTTTTGCGCAGTACCAGTCTGGACGAACTGCCTCAGCTTTTTAACATCATAAAAGGTGAAATGAGCCTGGTTGGGCCACGGCCGGAACTGCCGATACTGGTTGACCGGTACAAAAACTGGCAGCACAAACGGTTTGAGGTTCCGCAAGGTCTTACCGGCTGGTGGCAGGTAAATGGCCGGGCAGATAAACCGATGCACCTGAACACGCAGGATGATCTCTACTACATTAAAAACTATTCAATCTGGCTTGATATTCAAATTCTGTGGCGTACAATCTCCACCGTTCTTAGCCGCCGTGGAAGTTATTAGCAGTATTTTGTGAGCCTATCAGAGCAGCAAATATCTCCTGGTTTGGCCTTCCCCGCTGTCTCCCTCAAAATCGTCACCCGCTAAGGCAGCACCCCATCATATTTGTGCAAATTCCAATCTTGTGTTATTTGTGGTTATAATAATTTTCAATAGAGGTACTGGCTCTGTGACAAGAATCCTTCAAAAACATCTGATCCCGGTTTTAGTTGTAATCACCACTGCCATTGTGTTAACCGGCTGTCTTCAAACAGAAGCGCCCCTGCAACACGAAGTTCAGGTTCAGGACGCTGCCACCGGCAATCCCGTTGCCGGGGCCAACGTTATGGCAAAAATTAATTTACGGTACCAACCTGAATCTACCACCAATTCCGAGGGTGTCGCCCTGCTTTCCTTTGATTCGCAATACCTGGAATTACACGCCTGGACAAAAATCACCGTTGAGGCCGAGGGGCACCCAACCCAATCAGTCCTGGTACAATTACAGGAGGGGGGAGCGCCCACCGTTGTTAAACTGGGAGCGAGTGCAACAACTGCAGCCCGGCCTGCCGGCAACAGTGACCAGGAAGCAACAGGCGAAACCACAAATGTAGAAGCAGAGCAGGGTGAAGTCTCGTCAGTTTCAGATGAAACGGATACTATCCCGGATCAAGCAACAACCAGTAATGCTCCTCCCCCGCCGGGGCCGTTAGCAGAGATCCCCGCAGCAGATCGAGCCGATTTTTATACTTCCCGACCCGAAATGTCGATTGAAACGGGCCACATTTACCAGGCTACCCTTCAAACCAGCAAGGGGGATATTGTGCTGTCGCTGGATGCTGCGGCTGCACCGGAACATGTCAACAACTTTATTTTTCTCAGCAAAGAAGGATTTTACAACGGCCTCACTTTTCACCGGGTGGAGCCGGGGTTTGTCATTCAAGGGGGAGACCCGCTGGGCAGTGGCCAGGGGGGGCCGGGCTACACCATCCCCGGCGAATTTAGCTTAAAACATGGCGCGGGTGCGCTGGCAATGGCCCGCCTGCCCGATACCGTCAATCCCGACCGCGAGTCGAGCGGCAGCCAGTTTTACATTACGCTGGAACCCACTCCCTTTTTGGACAATGAATATAGCGTATTTGGCAACGTGACAGAAGGAATGGATGTAGTCAAAGCCATTGAAGTTGGCGATACCATCGAACGGATAATTATTGAACCATAACATCTTTCCGGTGTGCGGCTAATTGACGGATAACAACACCTTCAACACTCCCGCCGTTTCCGCATGTTTAAACGCTTCCAGCCCCTTGTCGATAGGAAATGTGGCGTGAATTAACGACTCCACATCTACCAGTCGCTGCTCCAGCAAACGTAGCGCTGCCGGAAACGGCCCGCAGCGGGACCCGACTACTGTAATCTCATCAACCACAGCTTTGCTGAGATCAAGAGATACGTCGCCGTGGAACGTGCTTTTCAAAACCAGCGTTCCCCGGGGGCGCACCAGCAATCGGGCAGCAGCGAATCCCGCTGCACTGCCGGTGGCTTCTACCACCACGTCCGCCCCCGGCTCAACCTCATCCTGAACCAATTGCGTGCGAACCCCCTGTTTTTCCAAAATCGAGAGTTTTTGGGGGTGGCGGCCTGCCAGCAGCAGGGTACAGCCGGTAAGCCGCAAAACCTGGGCGATGAGCAAGCCCAGTTTTCCATCGCCCAGCACAATTACCCGATCTGTGGGCCGAATATGTATTTGCTCTGTAATTTGGCAGGCGGCGGCCAGCGGCTCAACAAATACAGCCCATTCGTCGGGGATGGTGTCGGGAACCGGGTAGAGGTTGACGGCAGGCAGGGTGAAATAATCGGCCATCACCCCATCCCGGCCAAAAATACCAAGCGCGGTGCGCTGGGGGCACTGGGTAACGCGCCCTCGCCGGCAGGTCTGGCACTGCCCGCAAAAAATGTTGATTTCGCCGACCACGCGCCGGCCGACCAGCTCCGGGGCGCTGCCGGCTTGCCCCGCTCTCCCTCCCCCGCCCCGCCCCCCGTGTTGTCCAGCCCCGGGTGGCGCAGATCCTGCGCGATGCCGGCCTGCGGGTCGTTGTGCTGCGCAACACCGT
>CAYWSS010000161.1:0-9891 GCA_964460505.1 uncultured Caldilineaceae bacterium
CCGCTAAAAGCATGCGGGAATGACATAATTCTGGTAGGGGGGTGAACGGTTACCGTCTTTATACTTTAGGAGTGATTATATGAGCGCAGTTCTGGCAGAAACAATTGATCCGGCCCTGGTGCCCAAAAGAAAACTTTACACCGGCGCAGAAATGCCGGCTATTGGTCTGGGCACGTTTGGTTCAGACCACGTATCCGCAGAAAAGATTGCCAAAACGGTGAAGGATGCAGCCCGCATTGGCTACCGCCACTTTGATTGCGCGGCGGTTTACGGTAACGAACGAGAAATCGGCGTTTCATTTCAAGAGATGATGCAACAGGGTATTTCCCGTGAAGAATTGTGGATTACGTCGAAGTTATGGAACGACAAACATGCCGAAGAAGATGTCATTCCGGCCTGCCGGAAAACCCTTGAGGATTTGCAACTGGATTACCTGGACCTGTACCTCATTCACTGGCCGTTTCCCAATCACCACGCTGCGGGGGTTGATGTTGGGTCGCGAGACTCTAAAGCTAAACCCTACATCCACGAAAATTACATGAAAACCTGGCGGCAAATGGAAAAACTGGTGGATATGGGGCTGGTGAAACATACCGGCACCTCAAATATGACCATTCCCAAACTCAACCTTCTTCTGCGGGATGCCAGAATCAAACCCGCTTGTAATGAGATGGAATTGCATCCTCATTTCCAACAGCCGGCGCTTTTTCAATACATGGTAGAGCAGGGTATTGCGCCTGTCGGATTTTCCCCAATCGGTTCACCAAATCGTCCCGAACGGGACAAAACAGCCGGGGATACGACCCCGACCCGGGACCCGGTTATTCTTCAAATTGCTGCGCGATTAAACATTCATCCGGCTGTAGTTTGCATCAAATGGGCGGTGCAGCGAGGGCAAGCCCCTATCCCTTTTTCAACCACCCCCGGAAATTATTTTGGTAACCTTCAGGGGGTGGTTACTGACCCCTTAACAGAAGACGATATGCAGGCAATTGAGGCCATCGACAAGAATTGTCGCTTAATTAAAGGGCAGGTCTTTCTCTGGAAAGAAAATCAAGCCTGGGAAGACCTTTGGGATATCAATGGAGAAATCACAACATGAGTAACACAATGAAAGGCGCGGTGCTGCCCGGGAACAGCACCGTCGTTATGCAAGAGTTCCCCATTCCCGAGCCGGGCCACGGGCAGGTATTGGTGCAGGTGAAAGCCTCAACCATCTGTGGCAGCGATATTCGGGCTATTTATCACGAACACCTGGGCAAAGGGCCGGAGGGCTACCAGGGCGTTATCGCCGGACACGAGCCGTGCGGCCGGATTGTGGCCGAAGGGCCGGGGCTAAAGCGTTTCAAAAAAGGCGACCGGGTTATCATTTATCATATTTCCGGCTGTGGGGTCTGCAACGATTGCCGGCGCGGTTATATGATTAGCTGCACCAGCGAGCATCGCGCTGCATACGGCTGGCAGCGCGATGGAGGGATGGCCCCCTATCTTGTAGCCGATGAAAAAGACCTGGTATTTTTGCCGGATGAATTGAGCTACATTGATGGGGCGCAAGTGGCCTGTGGTTTTGGTACCGTGTATGAAGGGCTGGAAAAAATTGGTATTTCCGGCAATGATGCAGTTTTGGTGGTGGGGCTGGGGCCGGTAGGTTTAGCCACCCTGATGTTGGCCAAAGCAATGGGCGCTAACAAGTTGATTGGCACCGACGTGGTTGAGGAGCGGCTGGAATTAGTCAGGAAACTTGAACTGGCAGACCACGTTCTGGTGGCCGGCCCCGACAATGTGGCCGAAATCCGTAAATTGACCGGCGGCTACGGCGTTGAACGGGCCATTGATGCCAGTGGCAACGACCAAGGCCGGCTGACGGCTATTCAGGCTACCCGCAAGTGGGGTAAGATTGCTTTTGTAGGCGAAGGGGGCGCGGTCGATTTTCAACCCAGCGCCGATATTATTCACGACCAAAAAACCATTTATGGCTCCTGGGTAACCAGCATCTGGTTGATGGAAGAGTTGGTTGAACGTATTGTCCGGTGGGGTATCCATCCGGAAGATTTGGTGACCCATCGTTTCCCCCTTGACCAGGCAGATGAGGCGTATACTCTGATGGCCGGTGGCCAATGCGGCAAGGTCGCTGTGGTCTTTGAGTAGGCAAGCCGGTTTCAGGCGATAAGCCGCCTGATCGACAAGGTTAAGCCCCGGCTCAACCGGGGCTTTTTTATTTTGCGCTGCCAGATAACGACTTTACTGAAAAAACAAAAAAATTCGACGCCGGGGTGCCAAGGGAATGCCCGCCAATATTATTCAACCCCCTTTGCGCCCTGGCGTCTTTGTGTTAAAAACAGACCTTTTTTCAGGGGAGTGTGAAAGTGGTTTCAATTTCTTATTTACGACGAGTTGGCTATAATTGAGAAGTTGCTCAATGGTAGCAAAGTTCCGAATATGGCAATAGTGTGAAAATTACAAATTCTGTAGGGAGAGAAATTTGACAGCCAGAATTGTATTTATGGGAACACCTGATTTTGCCGTTCCCTCCTTGAATGCCTTAATAATCTCTTCTCAAACTGATACCTGGCATGTGGTGGGCGTGGTCACGCAACCCGATCGCCCCAGTGGTCGCGGAAAAAAATTAACGTCTCCCCCGGTGAAACTGTTGGCGGAAAGTAGCGGGATCCCGGTGCTGCAACCGGCCAGACTTCGGGCCGGGGAGGCAATGGCTCAATTGAGCGCCTTTAATCCCGATTTGATTGTGGTGGCCGCCTTTGGCCAGATTTTGCAAAAAAACGTACTCAACTTACCCCAACACGGCTGCATTAATGTGCATGCCTCGTTGCTGCCCCGCTGGAGAGGAGCGGCTCCGGTGACAGCGGCCATCCGGGCCGGTGATGCTGAAACGGGCGTGACCTTGATGAAAATGGACCCCGGCCTGGATACCGGCCCGGTGATTGCCAAACGAGCTATTTCTATTACCGCGTACCATACCGGCGGCTTGCTAACCGGCGAGTTGGCTCAATCAGGCGCGGAACTTCTTATTGAAACGCTCCCGGCCTGGCTGGCAGGGACCCTTGAGCCGGAAATACAGGACAACAGTTTGGCCACGTTGGCCCCTCGCCTAAAAAAAGAAGAGGGGCAAATTGATTGGAAACAACCGGCCGTTGAAATTGAACGGCTGGTGCGGGCGTTTTCGCCGTGGCCCGGCACCTTCACCTTTGGGCCGCGGGGGCAGATTAAACTGCTGGAAGTTGCGGTTGCGCCTACAGAGATTGCCGGGCAGCACGCGGAGCAGGCTCCGGGGACTGTTTTTAAGCATGGTAAAGCGCCGTATGTTGCTGCCGGAAACGGCGCATTGCAGTTGATAACGACACAACCGGCGGGTAAAAAAGCAATGGCCGCCAAAGCTATGCTCAACGGGCAGCCGGAGTTGTGGGGAGCCAGGTTAGGGGATTAATTAACCATGTCTTTACACAACCCTTATATTAATAACCTCAACCTTAGTGATGAGGAAAAGGAATTTCTGCACCGCGTCGAGAGGCAGATGGGGATTGTGGCCGACCTCAGCCGGGCTGATATTTTGCTTTACGGCAGAAAGAATCCCAATAAATTTACGGTGTTATCACACGCTCAACCCCACTCACTGGCCCATGTTTATCGCCGGGGGCGGGGTGGCCGGGTGGTGGGGGTGGATCATCGGGTTGAGATATTGCAAACATTCACCGTGGGCAAAAGCCACAAAGCCCAGCGCAGCACCATTACCGAAGGAGCGCCGGTGTTTCGGGAGACGTTGCCTGTATATTTTGTCCCAAAGAAAGGGGCAGGCCACCCAAAACAAAAACTCCGTGTGATTGCGGCGCTGGTGGTTGTTACCAACCTTATTGAGCATGAACGGCACAAGTTTCGAAGCGAGGTTTACCGGAAAGAGCTGATAAAATTACAGGGAATGTTGCTGAGCGGATTTGTGACCGGCGCAGAATCATTGTCGCCCTTTGGAGAACAGGACGGCATTATTTTTGTCGATTATGAGGGAATCATCCGGTATGCCAGCGGAATTGCGGCCAATTTGTACCGCCGGGTAGGTTACATTGATACGCTGGTGGGGCGGCATCTGAATGAGCTGGATACCAACGACGAGGAGTTGCGGCGTGATGTGCTTTCGTTGGGGCAGTGCCTGGAAAGGGAAGCCAGGGAAGGTGACCGCTACTGGTCTCGCAAAGCCATTCCAATTTCTAATCACATTCCCCGCCACGCCTCCTGGCTTCAGCGACTAAAGATGCTTACCCTGCCAAAACAGAGCGGCGTGTTGATTGTGTTGCATGACGATACGGACATTCGCCGCCAGGACGAAGAAATTCGCGTTAAAAATGCGATGATCCAGGAAGTGCATCACCGGGTAAAAAACAACCTGCAGACCATTGCCGGATTACTCAGGATGCAGATGAGGCGGGTTAAGTCCAAAGAGGCGCGGCTGGCTCTGGACGAGGCGTTGAACCGGATTTTGAGCGTGGCCGTAATTCACGAATTTTTGTCCGGCAGCGGCTCAAACATTATCAATGTCAAGGAAGTGTGTGGCCGAATTCTCACTCAATTTCAGCAGGGAATGGTTGACCCGGATAAACATATCCGCCTGGAATTAACCGGCGAACCCATCTTTTTGCCGGCCCGTCAGGCCACCGCTTGTTCCCTGATTATCAATGAATTGCTGCTTAATTCGCTTGAACACGGCTTTGAACAAAAGCGAGAGGGTGTGATTTGGGTAAATTTGGAAGATAGCGGGGAAGAGGTTATCATTATGGTGTCAGACGATGGCGATGGCGTCCCGGATGATTTTCAACTTGATCAAGCAACCAGCCTGGGATTACAGATTGTTAGAATCCTGGTTGAAGATGATTTGAAAGGCACCATCGATTTAGATAAAAAGGACGATTCCGAAGAGGGATTAACGGTTAAAATTGTCTTTTCTAAAAATTTATTTACAGGTGAAGAAGGATGGAAAGAACACGTATCATTATAGCTGATGATGAATCAATTGTAAGAGCCGATTTAAAGGAAATGCTCACCACGTTAGGATATTTGGTAGTTGGAGATGTGGGTGATGGCCAAAGCGCCGTAAACCTGGCCCGCGAACTAAAACCTGATGTCATCCTGATGGACATCAAAATGCCCAGTATGGATGGTATTCAGGCCGCTAAAATCTTAACAGAAGAGAATATTGCCCCGGTTGTATTGTTGACTGCATTTGGGCAAAAAGAGCTGGTTGATCGAGCCAAGGAAGCCGGTGTGGTGGGCTACCTGGTAAAACCCTTTAGAGAATCAGACCTGCTGCCGGCCATTGAAGTGGCCTTGTCCCGCTTCTCAGAGTTTGAGGAAGTGCGCCAGGAAGTATCTGATCTGCAAAATGCGCTGGAAACGCGCAAAGCGGTTGAGCGGGCCAAAGGGATTTTGATGGATTCTCAGGACATTGAAGAAAACGAAGCCTTCCGTAAAATCCAGAAAATGAGCATGAATACCCGCAAGCCGATGAAAGAAGTGGCCGAAGCGATTATTCTGGCCCACGAAGCAGCCGGCTAATTCAACGAAAAGAATGGCGAATAAGCGAATGAAGATCTGACCAATGTTCGCCCATTCGCCATTTGCAGTGAGACCCGTTAGGGCCTGTTATTTTTATTATGACTAATCTCCGCATAGCTTTGGCCCAGATCAATGTTACCGTGGGTGACATTGAGGGCAATGTATCCAGGATAAAACAGAATCTGGATCGGGCCAGATCAAAACAGGCCGACATTGTTCTGTTTCCCGAGCTTTGCATTGCCGGTTATCCTCCGGAAGATTTGCTGTTAAAACCCGGATTTGCAGCAGCAAATCGAAACGCATTGCAAGGCCTGCTGCCGCATACCCACGGCCTTACCGCGGTGGTTGGTTTTGTGGACCGGCTGGATGATTTATACAACGCCGCCGCCGTGTTGCACAACGGCGAACTGGTGGGCATTTACCACAAATCGCTGCTGCCCAATTACGCCGTGTTCGATGAAGACCGCTATTTTGGCTCCGGTGACACGCCCATTTTGTTCACCCTGTCCGATGACACCTCGGACCGCGGGGTTTGCTTTGGGGTGAGCGTGTGCGAGGATATCTGGTATCCGGCCGGGCCGCCCGAAGCCCAGGCCGCCGGTGGAGCCGAACTGCTGCTCAATGTCTCGGCGTCACCGTACCAGAGCCATAAAATTTCCAGCCGGGAGCGGATGCTGGCCACCCGCGCCGCCGATAACGTGGCCATTGTCGCTTTTTGCAATCTGGTTGGCGGCCAGGATGAATTGATATTTGACGGCACCAGCCTGATTATTGACGAACGCGGCAATGTGCTGGCCCGTGGAAAATCCTTTGAAGAGGATTTTATCGTAGCCGATTTGAATATCGGCAACGTGTTCCGGCAACGGCTGCGCGACCCCCGCCGCCGCAAAGATTCGCTGGCCGAACTTTACGCCGACGCCTTTGAGCGGGTCATTCTGCCCGCTGCAAACTCCCCCGAATCGCTCTCTCCGCTTTTGGAGGAATATCTCCCGCAGCCCCCGGAGCCGTTGGAAGAAATTTACAACGCGCTGGTGCTGAGTACCCGCGATTACGTCCACAAAAACGGATTTAAACAGGTGGCGATTGGCCTGTCCGGTGGCATTGACAGCACAATTGTAGCCACCATTGCGGCGGATGCTTTGGGGCCGGAAAACGTAATCGGGGTCTCGATGCCCTCCCGCTACTCGTCCGACCATTCCAAAAGCGATGCCGCCGATCTGGCCCGCAGGTTGGGCATTCGCACCGAGGAAATTGCCATCGAACCGGCCTATCAGGCCTACCTGGATATGCTGTCCAACGCCTTTGCCGGAACCGAGGCCGGCGTGGCCGAGGAAAATTTGCAGAGCCGGGCCCGAGGCAACACGCTGATGGCGCTCAGCAACAAATTCGGCTGGCTGGTGCTGACCACCGGCAACAAAAGCGAAATGGCCGTGGGCTACGCCACGTTGTACGGCGACATGGCCGGCGGTTTTGCCGTCATCAAAGATGTGCCCAAAACCGTTGTCTACGATTTGTGCCGCTACCGGAATCGCGCCCTGGGCGAAGTTATCCCCGAAAGTGTGCTGGCCAAACCCCCCTCGGCAGAATTACGTCCCGACCAAAAAGATACCGACTCGCTGCCGGAGTACGATATTTTGGATGGCATTCTGGCCGCTTACATTGAAGACGAGTACAGCGCCGCCGAAATCATCGGGCTGGGCTATGACGAAGCCACCGTGCGCCGTATCATCCGGCTGGTTGATTTAAATGAATACAAACGTCGTCAGGCTCCCCCCGGCCCCAAAATTACCACCAAATCATTTGGCAAAGACCGTCGCCTGCCCATCACCAATTGCTACCGGGACTGAACAATTATCAATTGGCAATGAATAATGAATAATGAATAATTGGCGATTGACAATCAAAAGCCTCTTTTCTAACCCATTCATCCTTCATCGTTTATCCTTTGCTTTAATTCAGTCAGCGCGGATTTGGCTTGTTCCACATCTTTTTCGGTGGGGTCAGCGGGGCGATAGGCGGCAATTTCGGCCAGGCTGCTCAGTTGGTTGAGCGCGGGGAGCGAACCAACGGTACCGGCATATTCGTGGACGGTTTCCCACGCTTCACGGCGCGGGTATTTTTTGCCGGGCAGGGCGCGTTCTCCTTGCCGGTACAGGTTTAAGATTGTCTGGCGTAATTTGTCCTGGTTTGACAGGCTGCTGTATCGATGGCTGTTACGGTTCTGCCGGAACTGCCAGAGCCGGCGGCTCAGATAAATCAGCAGCAGAACGGCCCCCACCAGCAGCGCGGAACCAACCAGAAACGGTGCAAAAAAGGCCAACCCGGCCAGGCCGCCGGAGGCAATGGCCCCAAGGGGTAAATCTAACCCGGTCAGTTGTTTGAAAACCTGGCCGTTGTTGGAGAAAAGCCAGTTTTGGGCCGGGGTGGGGTAGGGCTGCGGCGTCCAGCCGGGGGTCGGGTCGAAGGGCACCCAGCCATATTCGGGAAAATAAATTTCGGCCCAGGAGTGGGCGTCGCTGTAGCGCACCTCGTAATAGCTGGTGACCGGGTTGTACAAGCCCGAACCGTAGCCTGCCGCCAGCCGGGCCGGGATGCCCAGACTGCGGGCCATCACCACCAGCGATGTGACGTACTGCTCACAAATTCCCTCCTGATCTTTAAACAGAAAAGTGTCCACCACCTCTGCGCCGGGCGGATGCGGCGGCGGGAAAAAATTGTAGGGATATTCGGTGAGCAGGTGGTTGTTGATGGCATCAATTTTGTCAAAATTGTTGCTGTAGGGGGAGGCCAGGGTTTGGGCCAGATGTTTAACCCGGCCTGAGATGTTGTCGGGGAGTTGCAAATAACGGTAGGCGATGTCGGGCGGATAGGGACCGGGGTTAACCTGGCGCAGGGTGTCGGGGTTAAAGTCGGGCCGGTAGGAGACCACGCTGTAGGTCATTCCGGCTTTGAGCGGTTCGGGCAGACGGATGCCGTCGCCGCGGTCCAGCGAAACGCGCTCAGTTGAGAGAAATACCTCGGCGGGGCGGTAGGCGGCAAATATCAGGTTGGGCAAATCCCGGACAATGTTATACGTTTGTACAATTTGCTGGCCCTGTTTCCATGCTGCGTTTTCAGCCGGGCCGGTTTCTTCAGTATTAAAAACTTCCTGAATGTGGCGCGGCACGCCGGGCGAGCTATGCAGGTTGCGGTGGCCGTCCTCCCGGTTCGCGCCAAATTTGGTCTGGCTTTCGGGGGACCCCAGCGGCACCGGCAGTTCAAAATAAACCCCCCGGTCTTCCAGATTGGTCAGCGTGGTGTCACGTTGTTTCCAGCGGATGCCGTCGTAAAAATCGTAGCTGTGGCTGCGCCAGTAGCTGCGGCTGGGGCTGCGCACGTACATTACAACCTCGTTGCTCAGGCCGCCCCGGTAACGTAAATCGAGGTCGGTGTCGAAGCCGTAATAATAATCGCTGGTGCCGTTGCTCCAGCCGTTAACCTGCACCAGCGGCACGCCGGGGTTGATGATTTCGGCAGAGGTGCCGCCTTTTAGCGGCAGGCTGATGGAAAAGGGTGGCACAATAGGCCGGTTGCTGTAGCGCGGGGTAAAGAGAAAAATGATAAAAATTGCCAGCAGGGTTATCGCCCCAAAGCTGAAGCCAAACAGAATCATCGGGGCCGGAGATGATTTTGTTGGTTTGGCCTCAGCCGGCGTTGGCGACAGATTGGCTGCTTTTTGCCCCGATTCCTTTTCGCCAATGTAGAAGGCGGCCAGCGCCGGCCCCGCAAAAATAATCAGATAAAGGGCCAGCTCGGTGGTGCGGCTGAGCGTGGCCGCCACGTACAGATTGGCCAGACTGTGAATGAGGGTGTTGAACAGGTTGCTGCGGTAGCGCAGGTCGAAGCTGGTGATGGCCTGCGCAAAAATAGCAAACTGGGCCTGCGGCACTACCGCTCCCGAGGCCAACCCGAAAAACATCCAGCAGACGGTAATGTGGATGCCAACAAACATCACGGCCCGCACCAGTTTACTGGGATTATTTCGGCTTTTGTAGCTGTACCAGTGACCGGCCGCCATCCCGACAGCCGCCAGAATAACGTGCGGCCACAGCGCCGGTCGCACGCGGGCCAGCGCCGGCAGCGGCACCATCATCGCCACAAAAACCGTCACCCGCAGCGCGACGGATTGTTCAGGCTCTTTTGAAAACCTGTTCTTTAATTTAGAAAACAATTTACTTGCCTGCGCCTTGATAGTTACATAAAGTTGTCCGACGTTGGATCCCGGTGGTATGATTTTTGGTAACTACTTACCCCCCTCTAACTTCCCCCCCGATTCGGGGGGGATTGAGG
>CAYWSS010000162.1:0-9874 GCA_964460505.1 uncultured Caldilineaceae bacterium
GGTTATTGGGTCTATCGCCCCGGTTCAACAAAAACAAAAAAGGACGGTGGTGGTCCCCGGCCTCGATGCATAACCCTTGAAGTGAGATCAATTGATCTCACATTGATGTTGTTTTGATTAGGTGGAAGAAATTGATACCGCTTTGCCGCCGTTAATCTGGCCTGCGGATCAAAATAGGGTTGGACCGGGCTTACTACCCCAACAGCAGCCCGGCCCAATCCGGCAACAGCCCGCTTGTAGGCAATCTGGGAGGGAGGGAGATTGCCGCCAGGCTGTAGCTTACTTGGGGATTGAATTTTATTTGAGGGTGTGCTATACTCAAACACAGAAACCACCTTACGCATGGGGGTTCCTTTCTGTCGTGTGCGGCCGGGAAACCATCACACGATATCTCTAAGCCCGACCTTTCTGGTCGGGTCTTTTTTTTCTCATAATCATACTAGCATAAGGAAAATAGTTGGTCAATAGGTTAAAAAAACTCATACAGTTCAGTACAGTTCAGTACAGTCCAGTACAGTTTCTTGTCCATTTTCCTCTACTCAACCTCTTTACCTTGCCCAACCGCTCTGCAACCTTCCGCTCTTTGTTGTAAAATTCATATGACGATTTGTAGCCCAATTCCTCAAATGCTTCTCTGTATGTATGCCCACTTTGCACCAACGGCTCAATCTTATCAAACCATTTGAGCCAATTTTCCCAATATTTCTCATCCTTCACAGGCCCTTCGTCATCATCGCTAACAGGCTCTTCGTCTCCATCCTCCACAGGCTCTTCGTCGACGTCACTAACAGATTCTTCAGGTTTGAAATAAGCAACAAAAAATGCAACAATCAGGATAGCCAGACAAGCCGACAACATTAGAAAAATTGTCTGCCAAGTATTGTTTTTGACAATCCATAAGATGGTGATTAAGATTACAACAATAGCCGAAGCTACAGCTTGTGGTTTCGTCATACAACACCTTTTGTGCCCGTCAGCGTTCCTTGCCCAGGAGACAATCTGACGGGCACATTTATTTACTCACATATGCCACCGTGCTACCACAGCCACCACGCCACAGCCAGCACAGCCACATAGCCTGCCAGCCACACAGCCCCCACGCTAATTATCTGTTTCGCTGATAATCTCAATATCTGTGTCTCGCTGTGTCGCTGTGTCGGTTTTGCGGGTTTGCCCGTTTTCTGAGCTATACCCAGTCACCAAATTTTGTCTATGGACGCTAACAGCCTGGACGCTGGACGCAAAAGTCGTCAATGCGCCATCTTCGAGCCGCCGGCCCCGGCGACCCCGGGCCTCTCTCAACAATCCATTCTCAGCTAAAATTTTAGATAGATCCTCAAAAAAAACACGTCCCTTGCATTGGTCATTAGGTGGGGGAGATCCAAATCCATCACCCTCGGCCACAACTCTATAAGTGCGTTTGATTGACAGTTCCCCCTCAAAGTTCTCATCTGCATAACTCATAATCGCCCCGATATATTGCGTCAAGTTCGATAGGTCTGTAAATCTCTCAAGGCCAAGTTCTTGCCCAAAATCAATCAGCCAGCCCGGAAAGCTGGCCGCGATATCCTCTTGTTCTTTTCGCTTTTTGCGCCTTGCTTCTACCTCCCGTTGTGCCTTCATCCACATCGCTCTATTTAATTCTTCTTGCTGTTCTTGCTTCCATTGCCCCAGGTCGTCTATATCATCCTCGGTTACTCCCCACTCATCTTCTGGCTCTTGATTGTGCATCTGCCATAATTCTCTTGGATCCCCCTGATATCCTAAACCTCTAGGACGTGACGATAAAAGCCAGTCTAAAAAATCCTCTGACGTCAACAAAATAAAAACAACAGCAAGAAAACCGACAACACAAACAACACCAAAAACAAACAACATTACTGATCTCGCTCGCCTAACTAAATCTTCTACTGAAGCAGGGTGAAAAGCGATTTCGCTTCCGGAGCCAGGCTCCGGAGACTGTGACTCGATGACCGGCAGGTCACACCCGGCCCGGCCCCAGCTGGGGACGATCAATGCCTTCAGTCTGACGGCCACCACATTTTAATGGCTAAATATAGCCAATCAGCCGCAAAATTACCAAAATACACCCCGCAGCAGCTCCGGCCAGGGCGCAAACACCGTCAAAACCCCTTGCTATTTACGCGTAAACACTTGATCATAGATCCAGATATCCGTGAGCATACGCAGTTATGGTGTCTCTCACCATTCGTAGGTCAACTTCACTGTACCCAATATCCCTTAAATCAGTTCTTACAATGGCCATTATAAGCATTCGTTCTTCACGGACATACAATCGCCACCATCGATCATCATAAAGTATTTCGACTGCGTTATTTTTGTGTTTAGTGGGCCTAAAATCAAAGCCGGCACTTAGCAAATCTTTAATGACATCTTGAGGTTTTTTCATATTCTGCCATCATTCCCGATGCGCCAGGCACAAAATAACCACAATCAGGATGAATAAAAAGACTTCGCCGGTGGTGGCCTGCGTGTGCATCATTGCTATTTCCATTCCTCAACCGCTTTCCCGGCCAGCTTACGCGCTCTCTCCGGAGAGATGCCAAATTCATCCATCAGCCGGGCAGGTATGGCGCTGGCCAGGATGCCGGCTTTAAGTAGTTCAAGGGCGCGGGTGATGACTTCCTTATCGGTTGGCTTGCTCAATTTTCCCCCCTTGCGGCCATACCCGCCAAGAGTAGTGTATTGCGCCCTCGTTGGTGATTGTGGTCCCAACAATCAACCCCAGGCGCTTAAGCGAGTTTAGAAGATTGCCGGCGCGGTTCTGCTTTACGTCCAGGTGTTCGGCCACGGCCATGCTGGTGGCCCCGGGGTTGTCAAGAATAAAAAAATACGCTTGGCGCTGCATTGGTGAAATCGCGTCGAGCAGCAGGTCTAACAAGGCCACGGTTGCCGATTGTGCCGGGTCCGTGTTGTGTAGCTTGTCTGCCAGTTTTTGAACGGTTATGCTCACTCAACATCCCCAAACGGCGGCATAATGTATCCGTCTATCAGCCGGTCAAATTGCGCCCTTGAGATTTCGTCCCAGGGTTCAAAGGCGTCGTGTGACAATTCGTGCAGGGCGTCAAGGTCGATGTTTTTTATAGTCCACCCCACAGGCAGCGGGTCAATTGCGGGTGAACCTTTGGTGTCGAGTTCGGCCAGGTAATGCCGGCCATCAACAGGCAGCCCCTTGTAGACTACCCCGAAGTAGCTCGGCCAGCGGTGGCCAGTGTCACCTACGGGTATCCAGGCTCTTGAACAGTAGTAAAGCGGGTCCAATTTTTTAGCCATCAACATAACCCTCCCTCAAAAAATCGTTCAACTCTACACCGTCACCATTTACGCTCATTCTTAAATCATAACCGTAAAACTCACCCGTTGGCCAACTTCCGGTATGTTGCTCGTAAACCATCCGTTTGTCGTATTTCATCAAGCTAATACTGACCATATCATTGCTCACATATTCAACCAGCGCGGCGCGGTCGTAGTGCGTTGAAATTGAACGTGGTATATCGCCTTTGAAACATATCATAATTAATGACATTAGTTTCCACCTCGTTTGGCCAGCTTGCGGGCCTTTTTCAGTAACTTGTTAACTTGCTTCCGGTCCGGCTCGGCCTCGGTGTAGGTGACAAGGGTCAGGTTGCCGGATTGAAACTTTCGGATATAGACCGGGCTATCATATCCGGCTTTAGGCATTGCCGGAATGGTGGTATCCTTGATGACCAACATATCCGGGCCGGGTTCGGCTATGACTTCAAATTGCCGGCGTGGAAAGTCTTTGACATCTCGATATACAATCCAGGTCATCTTCCATCGCTCCCCGGGCCGCCGTCGCTGCCGGCCAGCAGCGGGTAGTCCCTTTTCAGGCTTTCTAAGAACTCGGCGTTCTCATCAGTCATCGCCTCTAGCTTTTGCCTCAGCACGTCCCCGGCCAGGTTGACCTTTGCGGTTATATCCCACACCTTCAACTCATCGGCGTGGTGAACGTTGAACATGCCCAGGGCAAAGATCAGGGCTTTGGTAGCATCGCCGGCTAACACATCGCCGTACCATACCCGCTGCTCTGTTCTATCACCAGGTTTCAGCAATACCTTGTACTCGATTGTGACCCCGTGCAGCTCGTTGCCGTCGCCGGGTGTGATGTACTCGGCTCTATGTTCGGTCATTCTCTCACCTCGTTATTTCGGCCCGGTGCGCTGAATGTCATCCTCACCAGCCGGGTCAAATTCTTCGACCTGGTACTCATACACCCCAAGCCAATCTTTGCTTTCGCCGGACAAATCCCCCCGCTCGATGGCGTTGGCGATGTCACGTAACAGCGTTGCTAGATCACTTTCATCGTTTGCAAACAGTTTTGCCTCCAAACGGAGTTCCCAATTGTTTTTCATAATCTCACCCCTTGCGCTTCGCGGCCCCGGTCGATACAGGGCCGATATTACACGTTGGAGCAACGTCAAGCACGTTAGGGCCAAAATACACCTATAACGTGCTTGACGTGCGGTCAACGTGCCTATTGACGTGCCTCTAACGTTCCCCCGGCAATCAATAACCGGGCTTTGCTGATATGGTCACGGCTTGGCTTTTTAACCCCAAATATCTCCTTGGCCACGGCGGTATCACTTGCACCCCCCGCCTTCATCGTTTGGGCCTTGATAACTTGGGGCGATGGGATATCGACCACAAAGTTATCAGGCAGCGTAACGTCATAGTACCCAGGATGCCGGTGGGGGAGTACCTCTAATTTGCCGGTCGGACCATATTTGTGAATGGCAGCCTCAAACGGTTGTCCCTCCCCACCGTCCAGCCAGGCCAGGGTAAGCGATTGTCTAAGGTCGGTGTTGATACCCAGAGTATTAACCTGTAGGCTATGGGTCAGGACGGTGAAGCCCATTGACACCTTCCGGGCCTCAGTTATCAACGTCCCCAACATTGCCCCGGCGTCCTCTACCTCGTTTTTAATGCTGGTCCATTCGTCCACGTAAACGCTAATCGGATGGTGGCTAAAATGGGCATACTCGCCGGTGGCCACATCTCGATATCGTTTGGTCATCAGCAACACCAGGGCTTCCAGGACCAGGGCGATATCGGCATAGTTCCGGCCGCATCCAACCACCGGCACACCGCCGATAGTCCCCTGCTCGTGGGGTGAGACGAACATCACCTTTTTGCCCCGGTGCATGTCCTCAGCCATTAGCATTTTAGCCACCGTGGTTTTGCCGGCGCCACTCGACCCACCCAGGGCAATCCGAGGCGCGTTATACAGCACGTCAAGCAACGGTGGTAACGGTTGCTCAATAACCGGGTGATCTTCAGCCGGCGCGGTTATCTGTGGCTTTTTTGCAGTTGCGTGTAACTGCTGCCAGGCGGCCCACGTAGCCAGCTCGCCGCCCGTCGGAGGTGCGCTCTCCGGGCCGTTGGCATAGAGGCGCGGGTCCAAGGCAGCATTACGCCAATAGCCTTTGCGGTCGTCATAGACATGTAGCACTTCATCGGCTCGATGGGTCACAGTGTAGATATCGCTTTCCCTTCGAGCCTTGCGGGCCTCAGCGGCCGCTTTGTCAGCTTCAGCTTCAGCTAGGCGGCGCCGGGCGCGGCGACTCATAGCGTATTCATAGCCCAGCCAGGCGACGACAGCCACGGCGATTGCCCCGGCGATGGCGGCCAGGGCCAGGGCCGGGCCGGTCGCGGCCTCGATGCCGGCGGTGATCGGCTCGCGGGCAATTACCAATACCATGCCGGTGATAAAAGTTCCGGCGATGAAAAACAGCGTCTTTGTGGTCATACAGCACCTCCCCCAACTGCAAATACAATGCCGGTGGCCAGGATACTTACCACGCAGCAGCCAACATAAACAACCTCACAAGCATCTAACAGCCGGTCAACAAACGACCGACGACGGATGGCATGGTACTGTGAACGGTTCAGAGTGACTATCATCGCGTCACCCCGTTCCCGTTACCCGACACCCCCGGCGACAATTCGCGCTTTAATTTCCGGCCCAGGCTCTCACTCTTGCCCAACTCGCGGCCCAGGTCAGCCCCGGTTATACCGGGACGTTCCGCCAGAATTGCGGTGGCCTGGTCGCGGGTGTCGTCACCAATGGCGGTAAAGTTTTGTCGTTTCTCTTTTCGCAGGTCCGACAGTTCCGCTTTAACCTGGTCACGTTTGCCGGTCAGGGTGTCGATTTCAGCACTCAGCCGGGAAACGTCGGCGCGGATCCGCGAGGCCTCGTTGGTCAACGTGTCGATATCGGCGACAACCGCCGACCGCTTGACCTCTGATTTTAATTGACCCATTAAGGTCTCGAAGGAAAGAAAAAGACTTACTGGGGCAACAATAGCGGCGGCATACGCGGTCAGGTTGCCGGGTGAATGGAGAAGGTTGAAAACAACGGTGGCCAGGGTGTACAGCCCGACAAGGAACCACGGCCAGCGGGTACTTTCGCCCCGGAGCGAGTTCCGCACCACCGCCAGGCTAAATACAACGAGTGAGGCGTCAATAAGCAGCGGCCAGACAAGAGACTTCCAGCCCTCGATACCATTTGCCCCGGCGACGGCTCGCAGAGCGTCATAACTGAGCGCCAGAGCGCCCAGGGCCAGCATAGCCACTAAAAACGCTGTAGCAGCCGATATAAAGCGGATAGGGTCAAATTTGTGGGTAGTCAATGTTGTTGTGGTCATATCAGCACCTCATCGAAAAGGGGAAGCATGTATTGCTGGCCGGCAAAACGTCGGCGGTGATAAAGGACTTCAGAAACGTTTGCCCAGCAGTTGAGACAATCTCTCAGCCGGCCACGGTAGACACTGGGGTGAGACGTGATAGCTATTCCCAACCGGCCAAAGACAAGCCAACTAGGAAGAACATAGGGCCACCATTGCCCCTGGTCATCCTCACAAACGAGAATGAGCAGCATGTCCTCACTGGGCAATCGTCCGGTATCAAATTGCCAGGCCGGGCGATAGTAACCCGGCCTTACCTGCCGTTGATAGGGCCGGCTAATCTTCACTTCAACCTTGAGCAGCCCATTAACCAGGATATCAAAGCTGTCTGTCCATCTGGACATCAACCGGGCATCATAGCCCAGGCCGGCCAGGTAATGAGTAGCCCATTGTTCGGCCCGTAGGCCAAACCTCTGTTGTTTTGAGAACTGACCATTGTATGACGTGGTGTTTTGTTGTAAAATTGAGTTGACCATTGAAACATCTCCTTTGCTTTGGTGTTGATTTGGTTGCCGGTCGTCGCTGTCTGGTCTCGAAACTTTGGCAGCGACGGCCATTTTATTTTTCGTTTTCCTCTTGCCCTTTTTGGGCTTTGTACCGTAAAACCTCATCTTTTTCTACCACCCACAGCTTACCAACACGTTGCCCTTTAAGTACCCCTTTTCGGAGTAACTCAGTGACCCATTGTTGGGTAACACCCAGAACTCTAGCAGCTTCAAGTGGGTTTAAAAGTTCGCTCATTTACACCCCCCTTCGCGTTTCATTTGTGAAAGTCAGGTTTTATTATAACGGTTTCATTTGTGAAGGTCAAATTTTGAATATGATTGGCGGAAACGCAGCAACCAGGGCATGCCGGCAGCAAAAACGCCTTTTACCCTGCTGCAGCAACAATCTGGTTGGTCACGATGGCAAAACCCTTATGCAGTTTGATTTCTGCTATTGTGCCATTGGGGTTAACACGTATGCCGTTGGGCCTAAATATCAGTCTCAAAAACTCCTTTTGTTCTTCGGGTGAGGATAGATTGGGCCAAATATCGGCCATAGATGACGCACACCTCATAGCCAGCAACCAGGCCTCTTTGACCTTAGCGTTTTGGTATCTGATTGTCTCTAACAGGTTGATAACCTCGCTCTCTAACTTGCTGGCGTTAACCCCATGCTCCGGGCCGTCACCTCTTGCCCGGTAATAGGCATAGTGGCCTTTGTTAGTAAGTGAGCCTGACATCCTGACATGATACTTGAGTGAATAAAGCAAACTGGACAGCAGCCAGAAGTGCCGGATCTTAGATCCACCGCTATTGTTGGCGGTTAGAATGTCTTGAACGGCGTTGAAAATGGGGAAGGATACTAACGTGGGGTAATCTCCCTGATAGGTTTCTCCTCCCCACTTAAAGAAACCTATGTAAAACTTGTTTCTAAAAATCTTGCCCCAAGACTGGTGAAGTAACGGTTCCCCCAGGCGATTGGTAAAACCCATCTTCTTTGCCGCCGTCGCCCAGGAGCGCAAGTCATACCTGCCCGTTGAAAACTCGGTGAAGGCGTAGGCAATAAACGGACCGTGATCAGGGTCTATGACCATGTTTTTTTCATCGTCTCGCATATATCCCAAGGGAATCCTGCCTCCGGGGTAAATCCCGTTTTTGGCCTTTTGGGTCTGGCCTTTCTGGACTTCACGGCCAAGATTGGCGCTATAGAACTCGTTGACGCTGCCAATGATGCCCGTCACCATTCTGTTTTCCGGGCTATCACTATTAAAAAAAGGTTCGACAACTGAGAAGATACGTTTCCCGGATTGCTCAAGTCTGTTTCGGTATATGAGCAGGTCAAGCAAGTTTCGGGCTATGCGGTCTGACTTGTGGATAACAACACCATCCGCTTCACCGCGCTCTACCGTTTTTATCATTGACTGGAAAATGGGTCGATTATCTGTTTTGGCTGACAAGCCGGGTTCAACAAACACCTTGACCAATTCATAGCCGTGTTCAGCAGCCCAGGTCTTGATAGCATTTTCTTGAGCTTCGAGACTGTACCCTCTAACCTGGTCTTCCGTTGAAACGCGGACGTAAGCTGATAACTTCACGCTCCACCCCCCACACCAGCCGCCAGAGCATCCCAAACAAGCTCATCAGGCAGGGGTATTTCACCCTTGAGGTAATCGTCAATGATAGCCCAGAATACATCCTCAACCCGGTCCGGATCAGGGTCTATATCAAGCCACTTGAGAAATGCACCATAGTTGAACTCTCCCTGGTCCAGGGCATTTTGAACCCACTCGTGTAACTGCTCGATGGTTAACCGCAGCTCGGCGACAACTTTTTGTTGATCATCGACTATGGTAATGATTACCCCTGGGTCGGTCACGGTAAACTCATCAACATCGACAACATTTGGAAGGATTACATCTGAGGGGGTCACATTTGTGACTGAGCCAGGCTCACTGGCCGGGCCGGTGTGACCCGGCGCCGGGCCGCCAGGCTCGCTGGCCGGAGCGGGGGACTCCGGAGGGTCACAGTTGGAGGGGTTATCCCCTGTGACTTGGCCGGCGTGACTGGCCGGCGTGACTCTACGTGCGGATAGTTTGCTTTTGTCTTGCATTTTTGCGGCTCCTTTGTGGCTAAAAAATCAAAATCCCCTAACAGCATTGGTAAGTGCGCAGGAGCCGCAAAACTCAGCCACGGACTTTGCCCAGTCTGTTAGGGGATCTTAATCCCAATGATTAAATTGTGTGTTGGCACTCAGGCATAAAAAAACCGTGGACCAAATGAGTTTTGCGGCTCAAGGCCAGTATACCACGGCTCGCCGGTGGGGTCAATCTCGAATTTCTTGCGACCGGGCACTGCGTACAATGCGCCATCGCCACGGCTTATAGTGACCGATGGTCACACCTACGGCCAGCACAATCAAATGCCAGCCACAGAATATTGCAAGTGTCTCGGTGGGGATGTATGGCATATCTACATGCTCCAGCAGGGTTAAAAGCCCTTTCTACCACGCGGCCGCGGCCGGCCGGTGATAAAAACGGCTTTTAACCTGATCAATTGATCACATCTGGCAACAAAAAACAGATCACGTGATCCGAAAATGATTAAAACGACTTACCTGGTGGCCTTTTTTCGGTTCGCTAAGGCCATTATTTGCCCCAAATTCGG
>CAYWSS010000163.1:0-9874 GCA_964460505.1 uncultured Caldilineaceae bacterium
CCCAACCCTCAACGCCGTCAATCCCGCCGCCCCGGCAAGAGCCAGCCGGCCCCGCGCCGGCCGCGACGTCTACCGGACCAACACTGGCCGATTATGTGCGGGCAATGCCCAACGGTTTTCGGGCCGATAAAGCCGGTGGGGCGAACATTGTCTACCGTTTTGAAATTTCCGGGGCCGGAACCTGGACCGTGGCCGTGGCAAACCGAACCGCCACCGTTGCGGAAGGGGCAGCCGGGTTCGCATCGGTCACCATCCAAATGAGCGGTGACAATTTCAAGAAGCTGTCGCAGGGTAAGCTGAATACCGTGCAGGCTTATCAGGGCGGGCAAATAAAAGTGAGCGGCGATGTTAACCTGGCTGCCAAAATTACCGATGTTTTTGACCCCTGGGCCAACACACTTGACACCAGTCCCGCCCAACCCGAATCTAAACCGGCGGTATCACAGCCATCAACCCCGAAACCCGCCCAACCCCAACCGGCAGCCCCTGCCCCTGTTGCTTTGTCACCGTCCGGGCCGGTCAACCCCCGGCTGCTAAACGGCAGTTTTGATGACTACCAGCCCTACATCCGTGACGGCAAGTCCACAGTTTGGAAGGAGGACCAGTTTCCTGAGCGATATGGCAAGGACTGGGCGATGCAGGTGATTTCCGAACGAAAACGACGCATTCACGTGATGGACAGCGGCGTATTTGGCAAATTTACCGAAAAATATTTTGGCGGTGGCGGCCGGGATTATCACCAGCACGGGGATCACTCTCAGGTCATTTGCGGACGCTATGGTTTTGACGTGGTGTTTTTTCAATCGGTGGCAGCAGAGCCGGGCCGCACCTACAAATTTAGAGGGGATATTGTGTCTTATTACAAAGGCACCGGTGGTGAAAGAGCCGACGGTAAAGTCTTCAAAACTATTGGCATTGATCCTGCCGGGGGGCGGAAATATAGTGCAGATACAGTTCAATGGGGAGACAGAGATGGAAAAGACAACGAATGGCGGCATCCATCCCTAAAGGTAAAGGCACAAGACAACTCAATTACCGTGTTTATCCGGATTGAAAATAAGGAAAAGGATGTGGGTAAAACCGAGTTGAATATCATCCACCTGGAGAATTTTACGCTGGAATAAATTGCTTGTGGGAACCTGGGTGCCTGGCCATTACAACCCCGACCAGTTCCGGCCGGGGTTGTGGTTTTTAAAGATACAGAGAAGCAAACTGCTCCTCGGTGGGCTCCGCTCAACAGTACCACGGTTCGGTCAGGTAGGGGACAAAGCGGGATGACGGCGGCAGATTGGGGAAGGGAACCTGGCCGGCGGCATCGCCTGCTTCCTGGTGCGCCCGCTCCCAGATACGCTTAAACACCTCTCGCCGGGGAATGTTTTGGGCGGCGCAGCTTTGCACCAGATATTCCAAATCGGCTTGCAGCGCATCCACGCGGGGGTCGGCATTGCGCCAGGTGTACGATAATTTGGCCTGGTCCAATTCCTCAACCAGCCCCTCTATTTCCGGCAGCTTCAACAGCCGGGAGCCGGGCGGAATAAGCAGCCGAATGGCGCATTGAATGGGCGATACCTCATCTACCAGATTCAGCCGAACCAATTCTGATAGAAAATGCCGGTACCCCTGCAACGTTGTCCAGGGCGAAAAAGCGACAAAGGTGGGTACCAACAGCAAATCCAAATTGCGGCACATCTCCAGCGCTGTTTCAAAATCTGCATGGGTATGATTTTTATCAAAGATGCTCAGAATGTGGTCGTCGAAAGATTCAACCGCGCTGGTTATAAACAGGCATCCGGTCTTTTTGAGCGTTGGCAAATGTTCCGCATATTTCAGTAGATGTTCAACCTTGATGGTGACATCATACGTTAAATCAGGAAATTCTTGATGCAAGGCCTTAACCAGGGGGATAGCGTGACCGGGGCCGTTGAAAAAATCGGGGTCGCCAAAGGTGATGTGCTGCGCGCCGGCCTCAACCTGCTGCCGAATATCGGCCAGTACGACATCAACCTGCACAATCCGAAAACGCCCGCCGTACACCGGCACTACCGGGCAGTGGCGGCACACATGCTTGCAGCCTCTACCGGCTTCGGTGTAGCCTACATACCGGCGTTGGTTTAGGCCAATCATTAAATGGGCGTACCGGCTCAAATCCGGCAGACCGCTTCTATCCGGCGCCAAAAAGTCCTGACGATCTAACGAGATAACCGGCTCCGGTTGGCCGCCGGGGGCCGGCATCGAACCATTTTTACCGTTGGTTGATTCTAACAGCCGCTGCCATAAATGAACCAGCCCTGCTTCAAACTCGCCGCCCAAAACCGTATCCACGCCCAGGCCGCGCAGATAATCCTGGCTGACCGGCGCGTACAAGCCGTAGCAGCACACATGCGCCTGCGGATTAATACGTTGCACCTGTTCAATAACCGGCACGGCCATGCGCGTGCCCATGTGCATCGGCACGTAAAAGGCCACCAAATCGGCGCTTTGCACCGCTTGCGTATCCAGCGAATCAACAGACAAATCCAGACAGCGCACCTCGGCGCCGGCTTTGCGCAGCCAGGCCGCCGGTGAGGCCAATCCAAAGGGCTGCCGGCCCATTTCATAGGTTAATATTAACAGAACGTTTTGCATGCAAACTACCTTTACAAACTTTCACCAGCCAGGTTTAGAACCTCGTCATATAGAATTTTGTCCAGGCAAAAGCCTTCCTGCTGAACAGCATCCGGCAGAGGTCGCACCTCTGAAATCAAACCGGCACGTTTGCTTTTTAGCAAAATCCCCAGTGTGCCAATAACCTTTATCTGAAGCTGACCGGCCGGCAAACGAGCCTGACGGTCATCAAGCGCGATGGTATAGGTTGGATAAAAATGGGCGTAAGCAATGGTAATAAGTGTATCTGGCCTAAACGTCCCAAATAGAGAAGTGGAGAAGTGTTGCTAACCAGGTTGGACTTCGCCATTGTCTACCTCTTGCTGTAGTTCCTCCGGCGTAATCTGAGAAATGGGAATATGTACAGTAAGTGATTCTTGCATAGCCAGGCTCCTTTTAGCCGTTTAAAAGATTATACCAGGAAAACACACGCTGTATACTTTACATCCGTTTCTGAAAAATTTGTAACTACTTACCCCCCTCTAACTTCCCCCCCGATTCGGGGGGGATTGAGGGGGGGGGTAAAAACGGCAAAAGGACGCTACATAGCGGCTACAAAGGTGTGTACCTAAGTAGTTACAAAAATTTAAACAAAATTCCGGCCCATTGCCGCGGCTATCCGGCTTGCATCTTTAACCAAATGGGGCAGCGCAGACAGGGGCAAAGCCTGATCAGCATCGGAGAGGGCTTCAGCAGGGTTGGGATGGATTTCAAGCAGCAGGCCGTCGGCGCCGGCGGCAACGGCAGCGCGGGCGGCGGGGATGACCAAATCGGCCCGGCCGGTAGCGTGGCTGGGGTCGCCAATAACCGGATAGGGGCCAAGTTGTTTGGCCAGGGCAATGGCGTTGGTATCCAGCACGTTGCGGGTGGCCGAATCAAAACTGCGGATGCCGCGCTCGCACAGAATAATTTGGCGGTTGCCGCGATGGGCAATATGTTCGGCAGCCATCAGCCATTCATCTACGGTAGACATAAAGCCTCGTTTCAGCACCACCGGCTTGTTTGTTTCGCCTGCGGCCCATAACAGGGGAAAATGCTGCATGTTGCGGCTGCCAATTTGAATAATATCGGCATACTTTGCCACCAAAGGCACGTGCTCAACGCCCAATGCTTCGGTAATAACCAGCAAGCCAAATTCATCGGCCACCGAGCGTAAAATCTTTAAGCCTTCAACACCCAACCCCTGAAAGCTGTGGGGCGACGTACGCGGTTTAAAAGCGCCGCCGCGCAGTACGCGCCCGCCAACGCTGACAATGGCCTCTGCCGCGGCGCGGGTTTGTTGGTAACTTTCTACGGAGCAGGGGCCGGCCATCAAAATAATATCGTAACCACCCACGCTCAAATTTTGGCCAATGGCGACCGGTTTAGTTTGAATTGCCTCGGTAAAATTGATAATGTTCATTTGACGCTCGCTTATGTTGCTTTCAATTGATTAAATTCAGCTTCTATTTGCTGTCGAACCACGTCTCGCCGGATTTTGCCGGAAGCGGTAACCGGTAAAGATTTTACAAAGCAAAGTCGTCGAGGCTGTTTGTATCCGGCCAGGCGTGTCCGGCAAAATTCAAGGAGTTCCCTGGTAGATACCCCGACCTGTGTTTTGATTACGGCGGCGGTCACCCGCTGGCCCCACTCTGCGTCGGTGATTCCCACCACGCACGCATCCACCACCGCCGGATGCCCGCGCAGCACGTGTTCAACCTCTACCGGATAAACATTCTCTCCGCCACTCACAATCAGGTCGGCCCGGCGTTGCACAATCCACAAATCGCCATCCTTATCGAGATAGCCCATATCGCCGGTGTGAAGAAACCCGTCTTGAATTGTTTTTTCAGTTGCATCCCTTTGATTGAAGTATTCCTGCATCACTGTGGGGCCTTTAATCACAATTTCACCAATATTTCCAATTGGAACCGGGTTTCCAACCCTATCCACAATTTGCACAGATGAAAACATCAGCGGCTTGCCTACGCTGCCCGGTTTGCGCCGGGTTTCGGCAGGAGTGGCGGTGGCCACCTGCGAAGCGGCTTCGGTGAGGCCGTAGGTCGTGGCGATGGGTAAATTCAGCTCCAAGCATTGCTCAACCAGCGGTTGGGGCATCGCTGCGCCGCCTACCAGGATGCAGCGCAATTTTGAATTGACCAGACTTGCCCGATGCTGCTCCAGCAGCCGGTGAAGCATGGTCGGCACGACAGATATCAGGGTGACGCCATCATTTTTTAGCGCGTCGCTGACAGCCACAGGATCGAACCCATTTTGCAGCACCACGGTTGTGCCGTACAGGCCGCAGCGCAAAACAATGGCCATGCCCCCCACGTGATATAACGGCATACAAAGCAACCATCTATCTTCGGGCAGGGTCCCCAGCCGAAAGGCCGAGGCCGTGGCGCTGCGCCAATGATTGTTGAAGGTGAGCGCAGCCCCTTTTGGGGTTCCCGTTGTGCCGGAGGTGTACACAATTGACTGTACCGTATCGAAAGTAAAGGTATCGGGAGTTTCTGATTTTATAACTTTAAAATGTTTTTGCTCGTCAAGGTTAACGAATGGCACGCTCAATTGCGAGGCAATATGGGTTGTCTCGCCGGTGCAGATGACAAATTGGCTGCCCGACTGCTCCACCAGCCGGTGCAATTCACCGGCAGCGAGCCGCGTATTCAGCGGCACCAGCACTGTGCCCAATCGAGCCGGGGCGTAAATGGCGCACACATACTCCCCCCGATTGGGCATCAACACAGCCACGTGATGCCCGGATTTAACGCCGTCAGCCGCCAATCGACCCGCCATCCGGTCAACCAGCGTATTCAATTCTTTGTACGTCCAGCGTTGCTCTCCAAAAATAAGTGCCAATTTATCCGGAGAGACCCGCGTTCGATGTGCCAGCCAGTCAAACATTTTTCAATCGCAAATCAAAAATTGTAAATTGTCTCAGGGACGCCACGGATACTTACTGAAGTCAGGCGCGCGTTTTTCATTGTACGCATTTCTACCTTCCTGCCCTTCTTCGGACATATAAAAAAGCATGGTGGCGTGCCCGGCCAGCTCTTGCAGGCCGGCCTGACCATCCGTGTCGCAATTGAAAGCGGCTTTCATACAACGGATGGCAATGGGACTTTTTTGTAGAATTTCCTGCGCCCAGAGCGCGCCCTCTGCCTCCAGTTGGTCTGCCGGCACGACCTTGTTAACCATGCCCATTGCTTCTGCTTCTTCTGCGCCGTACTGGCGGCACAGATACCAAATTTCCCTGGCTCTTTTCTGTCCGACCATGCGAGCCAGGTAGCCGGCTCCAAACCCACCGTCAAAACTGCCAACCATCGGTCCGGTTTGCCCGAAAACGGCGTTATCCGCCGCAATGGTCAGATCGCAGACAACGTGCAGCACGTGACCGCCGCCAATGGCGTAGCCGGCCACCAAAGCAATGACCGGCTTGGGCATGGTGCGAATAATGCGTTGCAATTGCAGCACATTCAACCGGGGTACGCCGTCATCGCCTACGTATCCCGCCTCTCCGCGCACTTTTTGGTCGCCGCCGGAGGAAAAGGCGTACTTGCCGTCTTTAGCCGGCCCGTTGCCGGTAAACAGCACCACCCCAATGCTTGAATCTTCCCAGGCGTCGCTGAACGCCTCAATCAATTCGTGGATGGTTTTGGGCCGAAAGGCATTGCGAACCTCCGGCCGATTAAAGGCCACGCGGGCCATCCCGCCGGCTTTGTGGTAGGTAATGTCTTCGTACAATTTTACTTCAATCCAGTCTGTCACTATTTTTGGTCTCCTTTAAATTGAGTCATATTCAATGTGGTGTTGCGTATTGCGTATTCATTGTTAATTTGCAGCTTGCCACGTTACGTAATACAAAATATTTATTGTGTGAGTTTCTCTACAACACGTGACACAATTTCCCGGCGCGTTTTTTCGTGCAGCGCAGAATCGGTGGTTACTTCGATGATCCGTGAAGTGTTTGAACCTGCTGATTCCCGGAATATGCGCCGGAAGGTGTCCCGGTTGGCGGTGCGCACAAAGCCGGTGCCAAACATACGCGCAACCGGCTCAAAATCCAGGTTGTGCGGGGTTAAAAAGAGATCGGTGAAGGGCGGGTCGAAGTTGGCGATGGGCAGCCGGCGAAAGATACCGCCGCCATTATTATTAATTAGCACGATAGTGATATTTATGCCGCAGCGTTTCATTGCCAGCAGGCTGTTCATATCGTGGTAAAACGACAAGTCGCCGATGACCAGCACCAGCGGCTCGTCGGTGGCTGCCGCAGATCCCAAAGCGCTGGCAATGGTCCCATCAATACCGCTAGCGCCTCGATTGGCCAGTACCCTGATTTTAGATAAATGAGGTGATGAAAATTGGTCTAAATGGCGTACT
This sequence comes from uncultured Caldilineaceae bacterium, assembly GCA_964460505.1. Lineage (GTDB taxonomy): Bacteria > Chloroflexota > Anaerolineae > 4572-78 > J111 > J095. Next base: position 7,009 of record CAYWSS010000163.1, read on the forward strand.
GGAAGACTATTAGAGACAAATAGCGTACTTTTATGGGGGATAAGCTGCAAAATATCGAATAAAATTACCCCCTCGAAGAACTCTTTTTCCTGCGCAGAGTCAACAATCTCCCAGGTTTCCGCTTCTGCGTGGATGAGCCGGTTCACCCACGCTTCATCATTTGAATGGCCGGCGCCGGAAGCAAGCCGGTTGGTTACGGCCGTGCAGGTGACGGCGGGATCGGCCCAGATGAGATCAGTGCTGGTGTGCGTGTCGTCTTGCCACAAACCATTGCCGTTAATCACAATGCGCCGGCTGTTGTGGTTTGCCCCTAAATACAGGCCCAGCCTGTTTGATATAGGCATCGCCCCAAAGCGCAAAATCAGATCCGGCGCTGCCCAACCGGCCACCACCTCGCGCTGCAAGAAGGTTTCGTATCCGCTCAAAATCAGCGAGTTCGCTGGTTCTACATGGGGACCAAATCGAACCCCGGACAACGCATCGGCAAAAATGGGAAATCCCGAAGTGCGGGCCAGTTGAGTCACAGCCGCCGGGAAATCTCTGCCGGGACAGCGCGGCCCGCAAACAATCATCCCCCGTGCTGCGTTTTGAATGGCCTTGGTCAGTAAATCCAACTGTTCTGCGGGGGGTGAAACGACTCCGCGACTAATTTTGGTGAAGGGCTTGTTGTTTTTTGGGGGCAGGTGATTTAATTGTTTGGGGGCGTCGCCGGCTACCGGCGCAGGCTCCAACGGTTTGCGGAAGGGGAAATTGAGATGAACAGGCCCCGGAGGCAGCCCCATTGTGGCCGACACTGCGCGGTTGGCCAGGGTACGCAAAGAACGCAACGCAATCTCCGGTGGGTTGGCCTGCGGCAGGGCCACGTCAACAAACCAGCGCGCGTGGTTGCCGTACATTTTTACCTGATCGATGGTTTGATTGGATCCGCTGTGACGCAGTTCGTGAGGGCGGTCGGTGGTGAGCGCCAGCAGGGGGACTGCGGCGCTGTCGGCTTCAATGATGGCCGGGTAAAAATTAGCCGCTGCCGTGCCCGATGTACAAACCAAGGCTGTTGGAATTTTACTGACCAGCGCCATGCCCAGCGCAAAAAAAGCAGCTCCTCGTTCATCCAGCAGGGAATACACCCGAATTTTAGGGTGTTTGGCAAAGGCAACGGTCAGCGGCGTTGACCGTGATCCCGGCGCAATGCAGGCCGATTGCAGTCCTGCCCGGGCAAGTTCATCGACAAATATATCAGCCCAGCGTGTATTTTGATTGGGCGCAACCATCAGTCACCTGTTCCGCCCAGAGCATCGGCCAGCGGTTTGAATTTGAGTTCGGTTTCGCGCCATTCTTTTTCCGGCACAGAATCGGCTACAATACCGGCGCCGGCAAAGAGCATGCTTTCGCTGCCCACACTGACCGCCGAGCGAATAGCGACGGCAAACTGGCCGTTGCCCCGATGGTCGATCCAGCCGATGGGCGCGGCATACCAGCCACGAGCCGTGGGTTCAACATTGTTGATGATGTCAAGCGCAATGGGGCGCGCCCGGCCGCCAACGGCCGGTGTGGGGTGAAGAACCTCAATTATGGGTAATACACCACAATTTTCGGTCAGTATTCCCTTAATTTTTGTACTTAAATGTTGAATATTACTCAATCGGCAAAGTTCCGGCGTATTTGGGATGTGCAACTCGCTCACCCGGGATTGCAGATTTTCCCGAATTGCGTCCACAACCAGCGCGTGTTCGTGACGCTCTTTGGGGTTATCCATTAGTTGCTGCCCCAGCAATTGGTCAAGTTCCGGGGTATTGCCGCGCCGGATAGAGCCGGCCATAGCCACAGTGCGCAAGGTAGAACCTTCTACCTCGGCCAACAGTTCCGGGGTGGCGCCGTAAAATGCGTGTCCGGGAATGGGTTCAAAAAGGAAGCGGTAGGTATCGGGGTAGTGGTGTGCCAGCCGGGTGAGCGCGTTGGCCGGTTCTACCGGGCGGGCAAAATGCATCTGCCGGGCCCGGGCCAGCACTACCTTTTCCAGATCGCCGCGCCGAATACGGCGGGTCGCGTCGGATACCAGCCTGCACCAGGTATCGCGCGACATGACGTCGGAAACGGTTGGTTGGGCGTGTTTCGCGTCATTTAAACTGTGCGTTTGCCTGTATTTTAAGGAATCACGCAGCGCCTCAATTTCAGCTTGAAGATGTTTGACAAGGCCGGCACATTCCAGGTTCGGGTCAAGGTTGCAATTGATGGTTAACCAGGTTTGATTCTGGTAGTGGGTTATTTGAGCCTGGGGCAGTATAAAACTGGCTGCCGGAAAGGCTGACCAGAGTCCCTCCGGTTTGTCACCGGCTTTAAATGAGAAGCCGCCAAACAACCGTGGCCCCACTTCTGCGGGTACATCACTGGGATTGGCCACCACAATATTCTCAAATAGTCGATTGGCCTGTTGCTGGACAGCGTGAAACCGATCTGCGCCGGTGGCGGTAATTTTGGTAGCAATGCCAAAGCCGGCAAATCGAAGGGGAAATTTATTGGTTTCCCAGTACACCCGCGGCCCGTTGGTTCCGTAGTTGAGGAAATTGAGCAAATCTGTTTCCGGCCACGGAACGCTGTAACTAACCAGCGTGCCCTGCTCTGCCCGTGAAGCGGTTTGCCCGGGCATGTTGGGGGCTGTTTTTGTGTTAAATGCAACCATCTCTAACATTTTTGACCTTTCTCAATTCTAATCTGGTGTTCGTAATCGTTCACCCTCACCCCCTCAATCTCCCCGTGAACGGGGGAAGTTCAAAACCCCTCCCCCCTTCGCGGGGGGGGGGGGGGGGGGGGGGGGAAAAGTGTGCGCGTGTTTTTGTTTTCCAACGTGCGTGATGTATTCTCTGGGTAC
>CAYWSS010000164.1:0-9835 GCA_964460505.1 uncultured Caldilineaceae bacterium
TGGCTCGGTCAGAGACCGGCCACAGCACCGGGTTTACTGAACCTGTACCCTGACCAAGCCCGGTGGTGGCTCGGTCAGAGACCGGCCACAGCGTCTTCCCGACAAATTGAGAAGATATATCTGAATTTTCTGCGAAGAATTTTATCCGGCGATTTGGCCCGCCAGTTGTTCGCCCGAACCAAACGGGCCAACTGCGGCCAGGTTGTATGTTGTTGGATTAATCACGCGTTGAGCAACCGCCTGCACCTCATCGACGGTGATCGCCTCGTACGCGGCCAGCACATCTTCCGGGCTTTTGATGGTGTCTCCTCTGTACAGGGCCTGGTAGGCTACCCACGCGGCCCGGCTATAGCTGTCTTCCAGCCCCAGCACCAACCGCCCTTTTAGATATTCTTTCGCTTTGCGCAGCTCTTTTTCGGGAAGCGGGGTCTGGCAAAGCTGGTCTAACTCATCCAAAATGGCTTGCAGAACTTCGGGGGCTTTGGCGGGATCTATTCCGGCGTAAATGATTAGCGAACCGGTATCGTGCAGCAGGTTAAGGCCGGAATCGATGGCGTAGGCCAATCCCCTGTCTTCCCTGATATTTTGGAACAGGCGGCTACTCATGCCATCACCCAAAATTGTGTTAAGGATGCTGAGCGCGTACCGGGCCGAATCCAGGCGTGACATGGCAGGCATGGCCAGGCAAAGGTGTCCTTGTTCCGTGGGGCGATGCTCAATGCGAGTGCGAGCGGTGGTTTGGGGCGTAGGGGCCGGCAAAAATAAGGGCGTAGGGGCCGGCTCCCAATCTCCCAGCAAACCGGTAATCTGGCTGATAATGTCATCCGGCTCAAAGGCACCGCCTGCGGCAAAGACCATATTTTTGGGATGATAGCTGTTGCGAAAAAACGATAACAGCGCGTCCCGGTTGATTCCGGCCAGACTTTGTGGGGTGCCGGCAATATTTTGCCCCAGCGGGTGGTTGGGCCACAGCACATCATCGACAATGATATGTACCCAGCTATCCGGCGCGTCGTATACCATATTAATTTCTTCACCAATAACCAGGCGCTCTTTTTCCATTTCGCCGGGGTCAAAGAGCGGGTTCCTGACCAGGTCGGCCAAAAAATCAAGGGCAATATTGGTTTGAGAGGCGGCAACTTTGGCGTAATAAACCGTGGTATCCTGGCTGGTATAGGCATTGTTGACCCCACCGATGCCTTCGATGGCCTCGGCAATGAGCCGGGCGTTGGGGCGCTGCGTGGTGCCCTTAAACAGCATATGCTCAATAAAATGGGATACGCCCGCGTTTTCATCATTTTCGTACCTGGAGCCAATCCCCACAAAAATCCCGGCGCTGACCGATTGAAACGTCTGTACCGGAACCATCAATATTCGTAACCCGTTTTCTAACGTGTGTTGTTGGTACATCCTTACCCTGTGTAAAAAAAAATAGGCCGCATTTTACGCAGCCTGAGTGATTATATGCCGGCTCCGGCAAGGGTCAATTTTAATCTCTGTTTCGACGCGCAAATCGCAGGTAATGAATGAGAAATGCGATGCCGCCCAGCCCCACGCCGCTAAAAGGCAGCAACGGCGAGACGCCGGTATTCGGTAAAGTTTCCGGCGCGGCGAACAACTCCTGGCCTGTTTCCGGCAGCAGGCTGGGGGGAGGCAGAAACACATCGCCCGTGGTGGGTAAATCTCCGGGTGGCACAAAATTTTCGCCTTCATCCAATTCCCCGGCAGTTTCAGTCAGAATGGCCGTGGCAGTGAGAGTGGTGGTTGTGGTAATTGTGGGGGCGCTCGTGGGCAGCGGGGCTGCGGTTGCCTCCGGTTGGGGCGTTGTTTCTGTCTCAATTTCCACCGGAACGGCGGTGGCGGGCACCCCGGCGGGCGCAACGCCCGCGCCACCCACGGTAAAATCAACCCAATCCTGGTCTGCCGCGCTTTCTTTGTAAAACAGGGTGGCGGTGTTTCTAATTTGGGCGCCTTCAGGTAAATCTTTGTCTACCGCTACGGTAAGCAGGATATTTTCTTCGGCGCCCGCCGCAAGGCTGTTGAGGTTAAAGTATGCCAGTTGCCCCTCGGCCCCCCCATCAATGAGACGAATATCATCGCCGGAGTTGGCGGTGGTGGCGCTCAACGCGGTTAATCCGTTGGGCATCAGGTTGGTGACAACCACGTTGGTTATTTCATTGGGAAGGGTATTTTTTACAGCCAGCCGAATAACGGTGTTTTCTCCGGCGCTAAGGTTGGGTGGCGCAGACAGTGTAATTGAGGCCGGCGGGTTGATGCGGGCGCCTTTGAACAGGGCAATATTAACATACAGTGGAATATCGCACGAAAGATAAATACCGGCATCCTGAATAACCGGGGCCAGCTTTCCCGTTTGCCCGGACGGAAGGACAACGTGAAGTTTAACCACCCCCACGCCCAGGCCGCCAAATCCGTAATTGCCATCGCTGGCGCTGGCGGTGGCTACCTGCCAGCTTCCGGTTTTTAGCTCGGCCACAACACCGCCCATGCCGCCAACCCCCCAATTAATGACCTGTCCTTTGAGCGCGGCGCAGGTGGGGTTGGATGACGCACCGGAACCGGCCCCGTTTCCGGCGTCGCCTGTTTCCCCATTGCCGCCGTTAGGGGGGCGGGGGTCTTGCAGGGGAGGATTGGCCGACGCTGTTGAAATTAGCGCTGTCCCAAACAGTAAACTTGCTACCAAAACTACCAGAATTTTGTGCCAGGATTTCATTGCAGTTAACTGACTATTTGCTTGTGGCACCGGCAAAAAACCTATTGCGCCACACTACCATTTTTAATACTCTACCACAGGTCACACATTACGTCAACTTGATATTATGTAAAATCAGGCCGGGAGCAGGATGCAGGATGCGCCCTGCCACCGGCGCCCTGCACACCTTGCGCCCCTGCTTTACCTGTCCAAATCCTGCCGGGTGGCAGAAAGATTTGGCGGGGCTAATCTTTCTGCGGCGTTAATTTCTACCCCGGAAACAATAATTACAGAATTGGGGCCGCCCTGGTTGTCGGTTTCATCACTCTCAAATATTTCTACATACCAGTTATCGCCGGCATCAAAACTATCGATGAAAGTGTAGATTTGATGCGCGCCGGGCGACAACGCCGTCCAGTTGGTTTGGGTAGGCACAAAGCCGCCGGTCGAAGTAACCGTGATGCTGTCCCCGGCGGCCAACGGGGCGGCAATGGGCCAGGCAATGCCCTGGCTGCTCACCCGCTGCCAGCGCCGGTCGCCGGGATTGGAGCCGCTGACCAAATCTTTGGGTTTGGTCGTGGGGTCAACATAGGCGTCAACCCAAAAACCGCTGCCGGTCGAGGCCTGGCCGTTATTTCTTATCACAACCGTGACCGTGGGTGGATTAGTGGTTGACGAATCAACGGTGAAACTATCGATTACCAGATTGGGCAGGCAGCAGTTTTTGAGGATAAGCGGCAGGTAGATGATGCTGGGATTTGTTGCCACCGTAATAACCTGATGCGAAACTATTTGACTGGTGATCTGGCCGGTAGTATCGCTGTCGGCATCGGCGCTGTTTGAAAGGGTGGTGCCGGATGACGTGGCCGTGACGGTTACCTGCCAAGTAGCGGTCAGAAATTGGCCAATGCCCAACGTGCCGCCGGTAACCGTCACCTGCCCGCCGGTTTCACTAAAACTGCCGTTGCTGGAGTCGCTTCCGCCAACAAAACCAACGCCGCCCGGCAGGCTGTCGGTAATGACCACGCCGGTAGCGGCGGCCGTGCCCGTATTTTCCACGGCAACCGAGTAAACAATGGTGTCTCCCGGCAAAACATTGCCGGCTGCCGGCGCAGCGGTTTTGGTAATTGTCAGTACCGGCGATGTGCCTGCTGCCGTGACGTTGGCTGTGACAAAATCAAAGTTGTTGCTGCTGTCAACTTCAACGGCTCCCGGCCCAACATTGATATTGACGCTGTTCTGCAGCAAGCCGGCGTACGTGGTGGAGGTTGTTAGCACCACGGTGATTGTTTCTGCGCCCAGCGCAAAGTTGGTGGTGCTGCACTGCCCCGAAAAAGCTGTGACCCCGCTGCATAACCAGCCCGGCGCGGCAAAAGCAATGCCGTTGGCCGCGACTGCGGGCGAGACGATATCGCCGAGGGTTGCGCCCACCGGATCGGGGCCGGCATTGGTGACAGTCAGGGTAAAAGTAATCTGCCCGCCGGCGGTTACCGAGCCGCTGCCGGCCAGGGCTTTGCTTATTTGCAAATCTGCGTTGCGCAGGAATACCCCGGTGGTCAGGCTGTCGGTATTGTTGCCGGTGTCGGGGTCAACCGCGTTGGAGGTTGTTACCGTAATTTCCGCCTGATTTGAAATGACGGCAATGGTCGTTGGCGTATCAATGGCAATAGTGATCAGTTCGGTGTTGGTCAGAGCCGTCACGGTACAGACCACCGTTCCCGGCGTGGGTTCGCTGCATAAACCGCGGCCGGCGGTGGCTGTATTGAGCGTCCCGTTATCAAAAGTGTCGGTGATGACGGCATCTACGGTATCCGGCCCGGCGTTGGTCAGGGTCAGGGTGTAGGTGATGGTTGCTCCGGCCAGAGCGCCGGCCGGCCCGGCTTTGTCCAGTTGCAAATCGGCTGCCGGCAGGCGAACTGTGGTCGTCACCGCATCCTGGTTGTCAGCGGGATTCGATTCGATGGCGTTGGGCGAGGTGGGGCTGATTTCGGCGGTGTTGGCCAGCGCGCCGGTAAATGTAGGTGACGTATTGAGGGTGAGGGTGAGGGTGGCCGTATTTGTAAACGCGCTGAAGTTACAGAAAACCTGCCCGGCAGCGCTGCTGCACAAGGCCGCCGGGCTGCTTGCAGAAATCACCGAGGTGACGGCGGCGCCGGTAAAGGTGTCGGTCACCACGGCATCCAGTGTATCCGGGCCGGCGTTGGTCAGGGTCAGGGTGTAGGTGATGGCATTGCCGGCGACCACCACGCCGCTGCCCAGCCGCGTTTTGCTGATTTGAAAATCGGCGGTGGGGAAACGAACGGTGGCAGAAACGGTATCCTGGTTATCTGTGGGATTCGATTCGATGGCGTTGGGCGAGGTGGGGCTGATTTTGGCGGTATTGGCCAGCGTACCGGAATAGGTGGCAGCGCTGTTGAGCGTCAGCGTAATGGTGGCCGAGTTGGTGAATGTGGTAAAGCTGCAAACAACCTGCCCGGCAGTGTTGCTGCACAAGGCCGCCGGGCTGCTTGCAGAAATCACCGAGGTGGCAGCAGCGCCGGGAAAGGTATCGGTCACGACGGCATCAACCGTGTCCGGCCCGGCATTGGTCAGGGTCAGGGTGTAGGTGATGGCATTACCGGCGACGACCGCGCCGCTGCCCAGCCGCGCTTTGCCCAGTTGCAAATCCGTAGTGGGGAAGCGAACGGTCGTTGTTACCGGCAGGCTGAGATTGTTGCCGGGATTGGGATCGACGGCGGTGATGGCGGGGGAGAAAGTAATTTGAGCCGTGTTGGTAATGGCGCCAAACGCCGAGGCCGAGGTATTGAGCACCAGGGTGATGACCTGGGTGTTGGTCAAGTTGGAAATGGTGCAGTTTAGCGGGCCGGAGGGCGTACTGCTGCACGCAGCGCCGGACCCTGTAGCTGTGAATACCGCCAAAAAGGTGGCGTTGACAAAGGTGTCGGTCAAAACCGCGTCAACGGCTTGCGGCCCGGCATTGGTCAGGGTAACAGTGTAGGTGATGGGCGTGCCGGTAGTCACTTCATCCGGGCCAAGCCGAACTTTGCTGACTTGCAAATTGGCAGTGGGGTAGCGCACGGTGGCGGTCACCGGCGGGTTAACCTGGTTGTTGCCGGGATTGGATTCAACAAGGTTGGGTGAGGTGGAGGTGATAAAGGCGGTGTTGGTCAGCGTGCCGCTCACGGAGGCGGAGGTGTTGAGCACCAGGGTGATGATCCGCGTATTGGTAAAGTTACTGATGCTGCACAGCAACCGGCTGCCGGAATTGGAGCAGGCCCCATCCGAGTCGCTGAGATAGGTGGCATTGGTAAAGGTATCGGTCACGACGGCATCCACGGTGTCGGGGCCGGCGTTGGTGATAGTGATGGTGTAGGTGATGGCATCGCCGGCAATCAGCGGGCCGCTGCCCAGGCGGGCTTTGCCGATTTGCAGATCGGTGGTGGGGAAGCGCACGGTGGTGGTTACCGGCGGGGTGAGATTATTGCCGGGGTTTGGCTCAACGGCGGTGATGGCGGGGGAGAAGGTGATTTGAGCGGTGTTGGTGATGGCGCCAAACGCCGAGGCAGAGGTGTTAAGCACCAGGGTGATCACCTGCGTGTTGGTGAAACCGGAGAGATTGCAGATCAATTGGCTGCCGGAGTTGGAGCAATCAGCATCAGAATCGTTGAGGTAGGTGGCGTTGGTGAAAGTATCGGTCACGACCACATCCACGCTGTCGGGGCCGGCATTGGTCAGGGTCAGGGTGTAGGTGATGGGGGTGCCGGTGGTCACGTCATCCGGCCCCAGCCGAATTTTGCTAATTTGCAGATCGGCAATGGGATAGCGAACGGGGGTGGTTACGGGCGGGTCAACCCGGTTATCGCCGGGGTTGGCATCAATCAGGCCGGGCAGCGCGGTGGTGATGACCGCCGTGTTGGTAATAGTGCCGGATACGGAGGCCGATGTATTGAGCGCCAGGGTGATCACCTGGGTGTTGGTAAAGCTGGAGAAATTACAAATTAACCGGCTGCCGGAATTGGAGCAATCGGCGTGAGAATCGCTGAGGTAGGCGGCATTGGTAAAGGTGTCGGTGATGACCACATCAACCGTGTCCGAGCCGGGGGCATTGGTCACGGTGATGGTGTAGGTTACGGGGGTACCGGCAACCACCGCGTCACTTCCCTGCCGGATTTTACTGATTTGCAAATCCACGGGCGCGCGAACGGTTACGGTGGCTACCGGGCCAATGCTGATATTGCCGGCAACGGTGGTGGTTACAAAGTTGGGAAAATTGCCGGTGGGAATGTCGCTGGTAACCACAAAAGTGCGGCTGATGGCGCCAGCGTTCCCGGCCAAATCTCTCCCCGGTACGGTAATGGCCCACGTGGCGGAAATTGGGGTAAAGCCGGAGGCCGGCTCGATGGTGTCGGTCAGGGGGATATTTATGGCGGTTTCGTTGCCGGTATTGGTCACAAAAATGGTGTAGGTAATCTGCTGGTTGGCAATCACCACTTGGGGCGTAACTGCTTTGGTGAGGGTAATTATCGGGGCGCTCTGCACAGTGGTAGTCACCGGCTGCGGCAATATCGGATTAATTGTATTGCTGACCACCAGGCCGTAATCGCTGTTAGTGATAACACTGTTATTGGCCAGCGGCGATTGCACCCGCACGGTCAAGGTAAGCTGCACTGCGTTTCCAATAGCAATGAACGCGGGGCTGCTGACCGTCCAGGTAACCACGGAGCCGTTGGTGCCGGTTGAACCGGTGGTGGCTCCCACAAAACCGGCGTTGTCAAACACAGTATCGGCGGGAATGGTATCGGTAAAAATCAACCCTTCGGCGGCCCCTTTGGAGCTGTTGTCGTTGGTAATGGTAATGGTGTAGGTTAACAGGTCGCCGGCCGGCACCGGGTCGTAGGGGTCGTCAGATTTGGAGATGGTCATAGTAACCGGGGTATCTACCGTTACGGTCACGGGAGTGCCAAACGCCTGGCTAAATACGTTTCCACCGGTAATGTGGTAGGTTTGGTTAACAATTTTGGTGTTATTGGTCAGGGGCGTGGTTACGGTAAGCGCGTAGGTAACGGTAAAGGCGTCATTGATGGCCAGCGGGGTGGTGTAGGCCCAGGTCAGGCTGGCGCCATCAAAGTTATCGGGGGGGGTGCCGGTGCCGGACACATAGTTAGTGTAGGTTGGCAGCACTTCGGTCAGCGTGTAGGTGCCGCCGGTTTGCAAATGGCCGCTGTTGGTCACGGTAATGGTAAAGGTGATGGGATTGCCCGGCTCAACCGTGGTTGGGGTAGCAACCTTGGTAATTTTCCACAGCGGCGCGTTAATGAGGTGGGTAACGGTGATGATGCCGGTATCGCTGTAAACTTCGCTTAAAACAGTGTAGCCGGCTTCGTTGACAACTTCGTCAATGCGGTCACGCAGGGGTTCGTTCACGGCCACGCGGTAACTGAGCGCAACGGTTTCGCCGTCTGTAAAGTACCCCCCCGGATTTAACAGAAAGGAGTATTGCCAGCGGGCAGTTCCATTGCTACACGAAGATTGTGAGGCTGCCCAAAAACCGGAACTGGCATCAATGCCATCAAAGATTTGTCCGCCTGCGGTCAGGGCGCAGCTTGAATTGAGCGGCACGGTATCAAAAATCACCAGGTTGCCTAAATCGGTGCCTGATTCATTGGTGAGAGTTAACGTGTAGGTAATAAACCCGCCCTGGTCAACAAATGTCGCCGGCGTGGCGCTTTTGGTGATGGTCAGACCGTTTGCGGCCCGCACAGGTTGCGCTTGCAGGGGTAACGGTACATTCAGGCTGTATTCAGCGGGCAGGCCGGGCACAGTCAATTCCACAGAAGAACTTACCGCTATTGGAATAAAGAGGATAGCTGCGGTAAGAACAATTGCCAGAAAAATAGCCGTACCCAGTCGATATCCCCAGTTTTTTCCCGAAGTTACTGTCAGTTGAGAGTTAATCTGCATTGTAAAATCTCCTCGTACCCAGGCGTACACTACCGCCTTCTGAAAAACCAAACGGCCAGGATAAGCAAGCTGAGTATTACCGGAATGGTAATCCAAAAGAATGAACTTGTGTTTGGCGTTGTCGTGTTGGGTTTCCTATCAAAATTCTCATCAGTTTTTTGCAAAGATTCCGGGCTGGAGGCGCTGACTACGGCTACAGGCGTACTGCCGGCACCGGCCCCAACGCCGGGCGCAGCCGTGGGTCGAGGTGGAACAGGGGTGGTGGGAGGGGGCGGCGTAATTGTGGTCGTAGCGATAAACGTGGGTGTTCGGGAGGGCGTAGATGTCGGTAATGGCGTTAGGGTTGGAACGGGTGTCACCTGCGTTTTTATTGGCGGACCGGTGGCGGAAACCTGCTCAATTAGATCAAGCGCCCGGTAATTTTCAATAACTATTTCCTGAGTTGTTTCGGCTAAAACCCGAACGATCATTTCAAACGTAAATGTTTCGCCGGGTTCTATAGTTTCTATCGTCAAAATTTTAATTTTCTTAAGTTTAAAATCAGGATCGGCTACCGGATTGCCGCCATACCACTTAAGGCTTGAGTAGCGGGTGTTCAGGAACTTCGTTCCCTGTGGCACTTCTATTTCTACTGCGCCGTTTGGAAGGGTTGTTTGGCTGATATTGGTGATGGTTACCGTGTAAGTCAGTAATTCTCCGGCAGCAACATGGTCAGCTTGCGGAATAATGTCGATCTTGAAAGGGGTGGTTTCTTGCGCATGGGCAAAAAAAACAGAATTTACCATAAATAATGCCGCAAAAATTAAACAGCGCGAAAAAAAACAACGGATCAATTTGCACACGTTCCTAACCGTTTTTGGTTATTATTCACCCATATCATTTGGGTGTGTTTCATCTGCTTTAAGTGCAAGAGGGGTAGGCTGAGCTTGTCGAAGCCGCAGCCGCCTCTGCCTTCGACAAGCTCAGGCAACGGCGGCCTCGGATTAAGTAAATGAAACACACCCATATCATTTTGACCAGTGGGAGAAACCCCTATCGGGGCGCTCTTTACAGATAATTGTTTACCCCCCTCCAACTCCATACGCATCAAGCTAATAAAGCAGGTAACCAGCGTACAAGTAGTAGTTATTTTGTTTGCTATCCTGAAAAATTGTAAATGGTGAA
>CAYWSS010000165.1:0-9824 GCA_964460505.1 uncultured Caldilineaceae bacterium
CGTTATCGGCGTTTTGAGCGATCATGGCCGACATCTCTTCTATGGACGACGAGGCCTCCTCCACTGAGGCCGCCTGCTCAGAGGCTCCCTGCGAGACCTGCTCGGCGCCGGCGTTCTGCTGCCGGCTGGCAGAGGTGATGTTATCTCCCCCGGTCTGTACAGAAGTGGCGACCTCCCGCAGTCTTTCAATCATGGTGGCCAGGGCATTGCCCAGCATGTCCCGCTCCGATTGGGGCTTAACCTCCACGGTCAAATCTCCCTCGGCAATGCCGGCTGCCGCCCCCGCCATCTTTCGGAGCGACCCAACCATGTGCTGCATGGCATTGCCCAGCGTATCTCGCTCCGACTGGGGATCAACCTTCACGGCCAGATCTCCCTCGGCAATGCTGGTTGCCGCCCCCGCCATCTTTCGGAGCGAATCAACCATGTGCTTGAATGTCTCAGCCAACTGGCCAATCTCATCTTCACCGGTCACGTCAACAGTTACGCCCAAATCGCCTTCAGCGATCTGTTTGGCGGCTTCGGTAACGGCCTGTACCGGCCTGACAATGGCCCGGGCCAGGATGATAGAGATGATGATCGACAAAACGGCAACCACCACCGTGAGGATCAACCCCGTGATCCGGCTTTGTTCGCTCTTGGCTATAGCCGCCTGGAGGGATGTTTCTGCTTCCGTGTTCATTTCGGCAACCAGGGTATCCACCCGGCTGCTGATGTCCTCAGCGTAGGCATCGAACTCCGCCATCGCGACATTGCCCAGTTCCGGGCCGCCGGCGATGTATTGTTGGGCCAGCAATTGCCCGTTGCTGTAGAACGCTTCAAACGCTTTACTTAACTCATCCAGCGTCTGGCGATCATCCGGATGCAACTCCGCCAGCGCCTCAATGTTTTTGCGAACCAGTTTGGCATGTTCCTCTGCCTCGTCGAAGCCGTCGTCAAAGCCTTCGGCCCCACGGGTGGCGCTGATATCGGTTAGCCATTGCCAGGTCTGGAGTACGTCCATCTTAATGTTTACAGCCAGCCCGGCGCCGGTATATCCTTTATCCCGCGCCAGTTCGGTTGAGCGGATGCTGCTGCTCATCGAGATCCAGTAGGTGACCATCAAGATGATGAGCATCAGTAAAATAAGGCCGAAAGCGGCCAATAATTTGTTTCTGATTGTCCATTTCATTTTCATTGTAATACCCTCCTATTATTGTTTTTTCTAAAGCGCTGCCCGTTCTGCCAGTTCGGCAGCGTGGACCAGCTTGGAGATGTCTAAAATCAAGGCCACCGTGCCGTCACCTAAAATGGTGGCGCCGGATACTTCTTCTACGTTGCGGTAAACCTGGCTCAGCGTTTTAATGACGGTTTGGTATTCGCCCACAATTTGATCGACCACAAAGCCAACCCGGCGGTTGCCGCTTTCGGTAATAACCACCTGCTCAATGGCCGGTGTTTCTCCATTGATGTTGAACCACTCTCTCAGGCGGATATACGGCACAATTTCGCCCCGGACGTTAACCAGATTTCGCCCGTGGGCCTGGGCTGCATCGTTACGAGTCAGCTCAACGCACTCTTCTACCGCCAAAAGCGGTAAGGCGAAACATTCCTGGCCCACCCTCACCAGCAGGCCATCAATAATAGCCAGGGTCAGGGGTAATTTAAGGGTAATGGTGGTGCCAACACCTTGCCGGCTGTCAATCTCCACGTCGCCTCGCAGGGCGTCAATAGCTCCTTTCACCACATCCAGGCCAACGCCCCGCCCGGATACATCGGTGACCTGGGTCGCGGTTGAGAAGCCGGGAGCAAAAAGGAGTGCAGAGAGTTCCTTGTCCGACAATTCTTCTTCTGCGGTAATCAACTCCTTTTCCACCGCCCTGGCGCGAATAGCCTCCAAATTAAGGCCGGCCCCGTCATCTTTAATCCGGATCAACACATTACCCCCGGAATGGATGGCCGACAGGTGGATGGTGCCTTGTCCCGCTTTTCCGGCAGCCTGGCGCACCTCCGGGCATTCGATACCGTGATCGATGCTGTTTCTGATAAGATGGACCAACGGATCATTCAAGCGCTCAATGACGGTCTTGTCGAGTTCGGTTTCTGCGCCACGGGTCACCAGTTTGATTTCTTTGCCCAATTTGTTGGAAAGATCGCGCACCAGGCGTTTGAACTGGCTAAACGTTGTGCCGATAGGGATCATGCGGATATTCAAGGTGATGTCACGCAGTTCTCCGGTTAGCCGCTCCACCTCTTCGGCAATTGAAACCAGAACAACCTTGTCGGGGCTGTCCACCGTCTGGCTAAATCGCGCCTGAACGGTCACCAACTCACCCACCAGGTTAACCAACTGGTCCAGCTTATCGGCCGGCACCCGGATACTGGACACATTCTGGGCAGCTTGCGACTTGGGTTGAGAAGCGCCATCTTTTCCGGGGGGAGTTTTGCGGGGCTCTAAATCCGGTTTGGCCAAAGCTGCTTGCTCCTGGTCGCCGGCTGCCGCTTCAAATTCAACCATTTCCGGCGCAATCTCTTCTTGAGCAACTGTCTCCGCTTCAAGCTCTTCGGACACCACCTCAATATTTAGCTCGCAGTCATCTTCAACAAAGATAAAAACATCTTTAATGGCGTTAAGCCCTTGCTGGGTGGTTAAAATAACGTCCCAGTAGGTATAACAAGACTCCGGGTTAATTTCGGCCAGAGGGGGGACATCCTCTGCATGGGCCACCACCTGACACTCGCCCAGTTCGCCAAGCTCTTCAAGCAACATAAGCGGGTCTGTGCCATCCATAAAAATATCCAGCGCCGGGCGAAAGCGAATCCGGTAGGTCACGTTGTCCTCAACCGTATCAGCCTGCGCATTGTCTGAAGGCGGTGAGGTCGCCTCCGCTGCTGCCGGTTCGCCGGCGGTAGAAATCAACTGTCTGGTCAGGGCGACAATTTCCTGCGCTTGTTCCTGGTCTGCCGCTATTCCACTCCCGACAGCATCGAGCATAACTTTTATCTGGTCTCTGGCGGCCAGGGTTAAATTTACCAGCTCTTTTGTCACGGCAATCTGGCCATCACGGACCCGATCAAAAACTGTTTCAACCTCGTGCGTAAAGGCGGCTATTTCATCAAGCCCAACCATTCCGCCCGAGCCTTTGATGGTATGCAAAGCGCGAAAGACACGCCCAATTAACTCCATATCAGCCGGTTTCTCTTCTAATTCAAGCAGGGCAATCTCCAAATCGGCCAGGAGTTCATAAGCTTCTTCCAGAAATAGTTCCAGATGTCTGTCTATCATCTCAGCACCTTCTTTACGACTTTTAAGAGTTGATCCGGTTTAAAGGGTTTTACAATCCAGCCGGTGGCGCCGGCTGCCTTGCCCGCCTGTTTTTTCGAGGCTTGCGATTCGGTGGTGAGCATAACAATTGGAATAAATCTATACCCGGGTTTGGCTCTCACCTGGCGGATTAACTCGATGCCGTCAATATTTGGCATGTTCAGGTCGGTGATGATCATGTGGACCGAATTTGTCGTAAGTTTTGCCAGGGCGTCTTTGCCATCCACGGCCGACACTACCGCATAACCGGCCTCCTTCAAGGTAAAACCAACCATCTGGCGGATGCTGGCCGAATCGTCCACGGCCATAATTACTTTTTCCATAGGTTACTGCCTCCTCGTGTAATATGGTGGTAGTCAGGCCCGCAATGAAGTGAAGTGCCGGCTATGCCACTTTGCTGTCGCTGCGGGCCTGACTACCACCATTACCTATCTCCCTTTCCCGGCAACCGGGGTTTACAGGGGTCATATCGCTGTCCAGGAATCAAAAGGTGAGAGATGCGAATATCCGGCGGTTTCTATCGCCTGTTTAATGACTGCCGGGCAGGGGCCGGCCAGCGTTAAAGTCTTGTTTAGACCCACCGCGGTCTGGCGGGCCGAATAGAGGAGCTGCAGGCCGGCCAAGTCTATTTCTGTAACCTGTTCACAGTTCACCTGTACTTGGGGGGCGCTGCGCAAGGCATCCTGCAAGACCGAATGTAATTTAACAGCTTGCCGGATAGTTAGCGCATCATTAAAAGTCAACACGCTGAAATCATCCAAATTTTCTATTGTAAAATCCATTATTCCTCCCGTTGCCGGGTTACTATTACTATACTGTCCACGGTCATTATCTTCACTTTTTATGGAACACAGATTGTGCCGGTTTTGCACGGTTTAACCGGCAGCCTGAGTGATGCCAGTGTGTCTAAAAAAGCTCAACATTGTCTCCCAAATCATCCTCATCTTCTTCATCAAGGTTAACTGTGTTCTCAACACCTGCTTCAACGGGCAGATTTTTTGTGTTCTCAGATACCAGGACAGAGCGATGAATTTCCCGCTGCTTGCGCATAACATACTTACTTTCCAGCCCCTTTAGGCGGCTTGCTTTGTCAGATGCGTTTGTAGCGGAAACCAGTAATTGTGACCGGCCCACAATTTCATCCAGAGTTGAGACAATGGGGCTAATTTTCCGCTGTACTGCGGCGTGTACACTGATGCCGGCAATGGTTTGCTCTATATCAGCAGAGAGCGTTTGCACTGCTTGTTCAATACCGGAAAAAAGGGAAGCCATCTGACCATTGACCTGCTGAATAACGTTCAGAAGAATTTTCAGGTCCTGGGCCATATCCGTGACTTCGGCTTGCGGCCCGCCCTCAGGGTGAGTTGCTTTCGTATCAATACGGATTTCTATCTCTTCAGCAATCGAGGTGATGTTGGTCAGCGTGTCTGCAACAGCCGCTGTCCACTGACGCGCATCTACCGACAACCGCCGGATAGCCTCCGCCAACACGCCCAGGGCGGCCCCCTTAGCGCCTGTATGGGCCGCCTTGATCTGGGCGTTGAGCGCAATCAGTTCAATTTCCGAGCCAATCTCTGCCACGTCACTGACAAAACCCGACACATCCCCCGCCGCCCCGGCCATCATCTGCATTGCCCCGAATAACTCGGCGCTGGTCCGGACATTGTCAGTGAGCGTGCTTGTTACGGAAGATAGCCCCTGTTCCATCTCCTCCAGAAACAGGGTGTGGGATTTGTCAATCCCCCCGGCCAATTCCCGCGTGTCGTTGGCCATGCCGGACGCATGGCGCACAAGCCCTCCAAGATTCTCTACAATGTTGTTTACGGCGGTCACCAGTTCATCTCCGGCATGCCTGATCTGGGCTGCCTCAAGCTCGCTGACATAACCCACTTCTTCAACAAGCTCCCGGAGAATGGAAGGGTCAGTAACGGAATCATCCTTCGCTGCGTTAGATTCCAGTTTCAATCTTTTGTATAAATCATCGAGCGTCCCCTGCACCTGCTCCATCTGCTGGCGGGTAATATCCTGAAACTGGATGGCGACCACCACTTCGCCGATATTCTGCAAAAGTTCTTTGGATTTAATTGAAATGTTGTCGGCTGTAGTAGCGGATAATCTGCGCTTTTCAGAGAGTTTTTCCAGAGTCAATTGCACGTCGTCAAGAATTATTCGGGCCTGATCCCGCTGTTTGCTTTGCAGGCCCGTGACCTTTGAGAAGGTTTGCCGGGCCAGCACCTTAAGCGCCCTTAACCGCTCCCGGATATTAGCTGATTTTGTCTCAATGCCTGTTGCCAACTGATCAACATTACCGGCCAGTGCCTCAAAACCACTCGCCTCCTGTCCCAAACGAGCGCTCTCGATTTTTGTGGCAATACCCAGAAAGCTTAATTGTTTAATCACCTTCTTAAAGCCGGCCAGCGACTCAAACACTTCCTCAAGGGTGTTCAGCACCTGCTGTAATTTTTTTGCACCCCGCGCCGTTTCGGTCTCCAAACGTGTCAGATAATCGTTCATCTGTTCCAGCATCTGGCCTAACCCGTCAATGGCCCCCACAATCTCTTCGCCAGACATCAGGTCTACCACGGAAGATGCCGTTTTTGAGATTTCTCCGCCCCGAACGTGAAAATCCTGGAGCGCCGCGCCAATAGATAGAAAATCACTCTCCGTTTGGCTGGAGAGCGATTTAAGTTCGCCGCCCAATCCGGACAGATGGTGCGCCCAATTTTTGCAGGATATACTTAAGGTGTGAGAGGTAGAGGTGTTTTGTGCCCGAACCACATTTAGAGAATTCTTCATTTAGTATATTACATCCTCAACAACAAAGTAATGGAATACATGCCCAATTTGCCGGAATTGTTAATGCAGTTAATGCTTCTATCGGCACAAAAACGATTCTCGCCATAAAAATAACGTAAAGATGGCGTAAATTTTTTTGCAAAGCAAAAGTAGCCGTATAATCAGCAAGGGATGTACTGACCCATTATGATACGCAGCGCCGTGGACCTTCGGTCGTTTAACGCCACTCCGCTATCGCTGCGAGGCTGACTACGAGCGGGTAATATCTCCTCTGAAAATGATGAACGATGAATGGTGAAGGATGAATAAACTGCGCTTCTCGCTCATCACTGGCCAGGGCTGTTCAGTTCTACGGTTATGTCATTGCAAGGCGTATTTTGCCGAAGCAATTCCCCCGTTGCCGGCCGGAAATTGCTTTGTCCGCTTTGCTTCCTTGCAATGACATAGGCAGAATCTTTAGAGCTGAACAGCCCTGGCGCTATTCCAAAATATTTTCTGAACGTTTATATTCACGCGCGTTTAATGTTTGTTGATTACCATTGCCCTGACAAAATTCTTCACAAGGAAAAGGTTTCAATGTCAAAAAAACTACTCCCCCTGCTTTTATTGCTTACTTTGGTTGGAATGATTCAAGCCGGCCCGGCTCTGGCCGGCGATCCGGAACCGGAGATTGATTTTAATGATTATATGCTCGAGCTGGAGGATTACGCCCTGCCCAACGGGCTGCGCGTCATTCTGGCGGAGGATCACTCTGCGCCGGTGGTGGCCGTAGATATTTGGTACCACGTGGGCGGCGCCAACGATCCCGAAGGGCGGGCCGGTTTTGCCCACATGTTTGAGCACATGATGTTTGAAGGCTCGGACAACATCAAAAACGACCGGTTTCACACCCTGCTGGAAGAGATTGGCGCGGCTAACAACGCTTACACCGCCAATGACAATACCGCCTACTGGACCGTGGCCCCGGCCAACGAACTGCCCCGCGTGCTGTGGATGGAAAGCGACCGCATGGCCTCGCTGGATGTAAATCAGGAAGCGTTTGAGACCCAGCGCGAGGTCGTCATCGAAGAGTACGGCCAGCGGGTAGCCAACCGCCCCTACGGCGAATCGAATCGCCGCCTGTTTACCTTGCCCATGCAGGGTTACGCGCCGTACGAGCGGGCCGTAATTGGCAGCGTGAAAGATTTGCAGGCCGCCTCGTTAGAGGAATTGCAGGCGTTTCACGACACCTACTACAAACCCAACAACGCCACGCTGGTCATTGTGGGCGACATTGACCCGGAGCAAACCAAAACCCTGGTACAGGCCTATTTTGGTGATATTCCCGATGGAGAGGCCTTAGCGCCTATCACCGCGCAGTACCCTTTACCGGAAGAATTCCCCGTGTTGCGCACCGATGACGTGACCGGCTGCCGGATTGGTTACGAGGAAGTGTACATTGACCCGCAGGTGCAGTTACCCCGCTACGGCGCAACCCTGGTGGGGCCGCCCCGGGGCACCGCCGATTTTTACGCCCTGAGCTTGCTGACCGATATTTTGGCCGGCGGCGACAGCAGCCGCTTTGAGCAGAATATTATCCGCAAAGGTTTAGCCGCAGCCGCCTATACCGGACTGGTCGATTATTTGGGCGGCAGCATTCTGTACACCATTGCCTACCCCAACGCCGGCGATTCTGTGGATGTGGTTGAAGAACTGACCAGAACCGAGTTTGATAAAATCATCAACGATAGCGTCACCGAAGAAGAGCTGGAACGGGTGAAAACGCAGAATCTGGTCGGTTCCATTACCTCCTTCCGGGAATCCACGCGCAGCACCAGCGAATGGATTCAGGATGCGGTCCTTACTTTTGGCGACCCCGCCGCCATCTCCGATGAATTGGCGCAGTACGAAGCCGTCACCACGGACGACATCCGGCGTGTGGCTCAAACCTATTTGTGCCATCGCCCAATGAGCGCGTTGGTTACTTTGCCCGCCGGCGAAGACGTGCGGGCAGAGTATCCCGGCCTGCTGGTCAATCCGGTTGAGGTGGAAATCATCCGCAAACCGCTTTCGGAGACGGTGAACATCGAACTGACCGGCGATGTGCTGGCTGCTCTGCCCGCAGGCGTCATCAATCGCACCGCTGTGCCGGCCTCGCTGCCCGTTGCCAAAAGCAACTTCCCGCCGTTTGAAACGTTTACCCTGAATAACGGCCTGGAGGTTATCTACGTGGAACAAAACGAGGTGCCCAAGCTCAACTTGCAGCTTTATGTGGGCGGCTCCAACGCCGCCCTGCCTGTTGAGCAACAGGGCGTGCCCGATTTTATGGCCGAACTGCTGACCAAGGGTACCCAAACCCGCACTGCCGCCGAAATTGCCGAAGCCATCGAATCGGCGGGGGGATCGGTAGGATCCAACCGGGCCCTGGAATGGACCAGCCTGTCGGTGGATGCCCTCCGCACCGACGCCGACCTGGCCTTTGACCTGCTCAGCGATATGGCGCTCAACCCCACCTTCCCGCAGGATGAACTTGAGGTCGCCCGCGAGCAAACCTTAACGTTTCTGGAACAGGAGGCCGTTGACCCCGACACGCTGGCCAATCATCAATTTGGGCGGATTGCTTACGGCAACCACCCCTACGGCTACTACATGACCCCCGAAACCGTAGAGGCGCTGACCCGGGATGACGTGGCAGCGTTTTACCAAACCTACTACCACCCCAACAACGCCCTGCTGGTGGTGGTGGGAGACATCCCGCTGGAAGAAGTGCAGGCCCAAACCGAGCGCGTTTTTGGCGATTGGGAAGCGGCGGATGTGCCCGATTTTCTTGATTATCCCGCCGTCGAGCCGGGGGATACTTCCGTAATTTACGTGGTGGATCGGCCTGAATCGGAGCAAGCCACCATTCAGGTGGGCAACCGGGCCATCAACGCCCGCACCCCGGAGCGATACGCCCTGAGTGTGGTCAATTCTGTGTTGGGCGGCGGAGCTTCCTCCCGCCTGTTTGATAATTTACGCGAGGACAAAGGCTACACCTACGGCGTTTTCAGCCGCTTTGGCCGCCCCAACGATACCAGCACCTTCCGGGTGCTGACCGATGTTGATCAGGAGCACGCCGGCGATGCCGTGGAAGAAATTCTGCACGAACTGGATCGAATTCGATCCGAGGAGATTACCGAAGAAGAGATGGTTGATGCCAAGGGGTTGTTAATTGGCAGTTTTGCCCTGTCCATTGAAGACCCGGCCGATTTTGCCCGCCAGTTGAGTAATCGCTACCTCACCGGAGTTCCCATTGAGGAGTTAAACACCTACCTGCAAACGTTGGAGCAGGTCTCTGCCGCAGAAGCTCAGGATGCCGCCCAAAAATACATCGATTCCGAGCAGCCTATTATTGTGGTGGTTGGCAACTCTGAGGTGGTTGTGCCGCAGTTGGAGGCACTGGGTGAAGTTGTGGTGGTGAACGGCGCCGGCAACGGGGTTGGGGAGTAGTAAATTCAGTATAAGACTTTGAGAAAGTATTGCGTGTTGCGTATTTAGCAGGTTTTTTTACGTAACACGCAATACGCAGTACGTATCACGAAATTGTCTTTCCGGACAATCACAATTACCCCTTTTTCTGGCAAGCTCACTATAGCATTATCCCACAAGATTTGCGTTACGCTTTGCGGCGAGAATCATTTACTCATTCTTAATGTAACTACTTACCCCCCTCTAACTCCCCCCTCAGGAGGGGGGAGGACTTAAC
>CAYWSS010000166.1:0-9822 GCA_964460505.1 uncultured Caldilineaceae bacterium
CGGCGCGGCGGGCGCGGATATATAAAATGCGGCCTCAACATCGGTTGAGGCCGGCCGGCGGTTTTCGAAATAGGCCAGGTTTAAGGCAAAACCCAGGATAATTGCCTGCAAAACAAGCAACCCCCCGATAAAAACAAAGGCAGACTCTCGCCGGGCTTTACGACTGGCATGCGGCTTTATAGTTAAAGAGCCGGCAACGGGCAGTTGCAGTAACGAAGGTTTTGATTGTCGGCTAATTCCAGTTTGAGATGATTGTTTCATTGAGAATTATTTTGCTGCTGCGGCTAGCCCGGCAGCTTTCCGAAAAAACGTATCCAGCTTTTAAGGTACATGCGTGTTGGCGAAGTTCATTTGGTTGTCGAACCGGCTTTGTGGTTCAGGCTTGCTTGCCGGTAAAGTTCGTATTGCGTATTGCGTACTGCGTATAATTTCTCGCGCTACGGATTACGAAATACGTAATACGCAGTACGCATCACGTTTCACGAACGTTGTTGGCAAGCAAATGACAATTTGCAAAAATAGTTTTCCGGCAAATGAACAATGCTTTCTTAATATAACACCGGTAACCAGCAAACTCAATGGGATTTTTGGGGTAGTACTCAGCGGCGTAAATGATTCGGTCATTTAAGGAGTGCAATACGCCATTTCTAACTGCGGGGCAAGTTCTGCCGAACTGTAGTAGTCTTTTGCACAGAACCGATTTTTCGGTAAAATGCGAGCAACATTGTATATAAGTGAAAACTCCGCAGAAACAGCTTGCCTGCTTTATCGTCAACGAATATGAAACGAATAAACAAATGAGGGGACGCTATTCGATTATTCGTTGCCCATTCGTTGGTACGCTCTGCGGTGGCCGCATCTTCAGTTGTGCGGAGTTTTCAGGATATAAAGGAAGTTGAACGTGTTTCGAATTATTAGATACCGTATTTTTCACTACTTGCTGTTATCGGTTTTGATGATGGCCATACTTTCCGGTTTTGCCCTGGCCCAGACCGATTCGCCTGAAGTTTCGGAACTGACCGTTGAGTTGTGGCCGGAATTTGACCGCTCCGAGGTGCTGGTGATTTATCGCGCTCAATTGAGCGACAGCACCCCCCTGCCTGCCGAAGTGACCTTTCGATTCCCCGGCTATGTTGAAGCCATGCACGCCGTGGCTGTGGAACGAAGCGGGGGCTTGTATTCCATTGAAGAAGATTTGATTGTGTTGAATCGGGACGATAACGCGCTGGAATTGACCTTTCCCGTAGAAAATCGCTCCATTCACCTGGAATATTACGATCCCCAAATTTTAACGCAGCAAGGCCAGGCCCGTGAACTTGGTTTCAATTTCTCCAGCGATTACAAGGTTGAAACGGCCTATTTTCAAATTCAGGAGCCTCTGGAATCGGCGGATTTTTTGCTTTCTCCGCCGGCCAGCAGTTCGTTTACTGACAAGAATCGCCAAAAATATCAGATCATTGAGATGGCCGGTCTGGAATCCGGGGATGCCCTTGAAATCAAGGCCACCTATACGCGCAGCACAGATACGCCTTCTTCACAGTTAATTTCGGTCCCGGAGCCAACCTCGGATATACAGGTAGTAACGGAGACCGCCCCCGATGGACAGAATTTCTCGTTGGCATATATGCTGATCGGGGTCGGGGTGTTATTAATGTTGGCCACCGGGGGGTACTGGTGGTGGCAAAATCGTGCAACCTCAGCCGCAAAGATTCCGGCGCGCCGCCAACCTGCTGTCAAACCGGTGCAAAAAAAGAGGCCTGCCCCTCGCCAAAAAACCAGGGGCGCAACTGCGTCTGGCGGCCAATCACCGGCGAGCTACTGTTACCAATGCGGCTCGGCCCTTAGAGCAGACGCAGAATTCTGCCACGTGTGCGGCACAAAACAACGAAATTTGTAACGGGGGTGTTTAAAATGAGTTGCAACTTGCTAACGTATCATCTCAATATTTAGCGGGAACGCGGCCTGAGCTTGTCAAAGGTCGTTGGTTTCGACAGGCTCAACCAACTCCGCCGCAATTTATTGAGATGATACTTGCTAACTGTATTGCGTATTGCGTACTGCGTATCAGAGAAATACGCAGTACGCAGCACACAATACGAATGTCCGGTATGTTAACAACTCGTTTTAAACACACCCATTTGTAATCTGCAAAACTCAGTCTAAAGGCGGCCCAAATGTCTAACAGATTAAAAATAACGCTGGCTATCCTGTTTACTCTGGTTATTATTTCGCTGGGATTAAATCTGTTCCTTATTTTTCAACTTATGCAAACCCGCCGGCAACTGCTTCAAATTGTCACCGATGTTAAGCCGGCGCTGCAAGAAACTTTTGATACCGTTGGCCAGGAGCTGGAAACATTTCAAAATTCCACATTGCAATTCAATATTCAGATTGACCAGCAAGTGCCGATTAATACCGACATCCCTTTTAATGAAACGGTGGATGTTCCGGTGCAGGTGGTCATTCCTGTAAAAGAAGAAATTGAAACCACGGTTATGATGGATCCGTTTCAGGCCGGATTAGAGATTCCGGTGGATATTGTGGTGCCCATCGATATGGAATTTCCCATCGACCAGGTGGTTTCATTTACTGTGGCGCGTACCGTACCCATTTCTGCCACCATCCCCCTCAGTTTAACCGTACCGATTAATATTGACATCAACAATACCGATTTGGCCCCATACGTTGAGCAACTGCGCGAGGGACTGGATACGCTGGAAAAAACAGTGGATGAAACGCTCAACACGATGGAATAGGGTGCAGAGTAACAAAATGGAAAACGCAATCATATCCACCCAGGCCTTGAGCAAAAAGTTTCACAACGAATTTGCGGTGCAGGATGTCTCCATGGAAATTCCACAGGGGATAATTGTGGGATTTATTGGACCCAGCGGTTCCGGCAAAACCACAACCGTTCGGCTGCTAACCGGCATCTACCAACCCACGGCAGGAATGGCTACCGTGTTGGGCAGTCGCCCCAGCGAATTTACGCGCAGCCATCGAGAAAAGATAGGCTACATGCCCCAGCTTTTTGCCCTTTACCCGGAATTGTCGGTGTGGGAGAATCTAAATTTTACCGCTTCTATTTACGGTATGAATATGCAGCGCGATGACCGCTTTAATGAGCTGCTTGAATTTGTGGAGATGAGCAAGGACAAAAAGAAGCTGGCCCGCAACCTGTCCGGCGGCATGAAACGACGGCTCAGTCTGGCGGCCACGCTGGCTCACAAACCGGAACTGCTCTTTCTGGACGAGCCGACCGCCGGCATCGATCCGGTGCTGCGACGCAAATTCTGGAACCACTTTGCGGCGCTAAAAGAAGAGGGCCGCACCTTGTTTATTACCACCCAATATGTCGGTGAAGCGGCCTACTGCGATTTGGTGGGGGTTATGGTACAGGGCCGCCTGATTATGCTGAAAACGCCAACCGGGCTGCGATATCGCGCTTTTGGCGGCGAGGTAGTAGAGCTATACACCAAACAACGCCTGATTCACAAAGATTTAAAACAGTTACGCCAACTACCCTTTATCAAAGGTAAGGTCAATCGGATTGGCGGCAGCAACGGAATTCGATTGGTCGTAGACCAGGCCAACACCGCCATTCCGGTTCTGCTGGAATGGTGTCAGAGCGAATATGTCCCCGTTGAATCCATTGAAGAGTACCTACCCCCCTTTGACGATGTATTTGTAGAGCTGGTGAAGCATGAAACAGAGTCAGAATAACCTTACCCGTTCCGGCATTCGTGTTTCCGCATTTCTGCTTAAAGAGATGCTTGAAATTGCCCGCCAGCCTATGCTGCTGGTTACGCTGGTGCTTGGCCCATTTCTTATTTTGCTTTTCTTTGGCATTGGCTTCCGCAACGAACCCCAATCTCTGCGCACCCTGTTTGTGGTAGAGCAAGACAGCCCCCTGGCCGAAACCGTTGAGCAATATGCCACCTCGCTGGGCAGACAGCTTATCTTTGCCGGCATCACCAACGACAGGGAAGAGGCCAAAAAACGGCTCAAGGATGGAGAGGTTGACCTTGTGGTCACCATCCCGGCAGACCCCTTCGATATTATCCGCAACAATAATCAAGCTGTGTTTGACCTGTACCACCGGGAAATCAACCCTATCCAAGCCGGCTATGTTGATGTGTTCGGGCGCGTTTATGTGGATGAAGTGAATCGACGGGTGCTCCGTTTCATTACCGCCGCCACCCAGGTCAACGCCTCGGAAATAGACAACACATTGGCCGTAATTCAGGAAAATATCGATGGCTTCAAAGATGTGTTGGAAGAATGTGCCACTACCGTATCAGAACTCAGCGAGAACGACGCGTGCAGTTCGGAAACGCTCAACAAATATGCGCAGGAATTAGATAAAAGCGTGGATGAAATGCAGTTGAAACTGGGCGACACCACAGACCTGTCTGATGCTGCCCAGCGCTGGCTAAAAGGGGATACAGACTCTAACATTCAGGATGATCTGCAACCCACCCTCAACAGGATTGTCAGAAATACCAACGAGATTAGCGAATTTAAGGAAGCGCAACAAACCGCAATCGATTATCTTGAAAAGGTGAAAACGCTCACAAAATTAGAAACGGATGTCTCAACCATCAAAGAACGGCTGCAAGAATTTGCCGGTATCAATCCCCAAATTCTGGTTAGCCCCTTCCGTAGCGAAGTGACCAACATGGCCCTGGTGGGCGCGACCGTCACCGATTATTATGCCCCGGCCGTTATTGTCATGCTGCTTCAGCATCTTACCGTAACATTTGCCGCCCTGTCGCTGGTGCGGGAGCGGCTGTTAGGCTCGCTGGAGGTCTTTTCCGTGTCGCCCATTTCCGCCCTTGAGACGCTGCTGGGCAAATATCTCAGCTATCTGATTTTTGGCAGCCTGCTGTCAGCCGTATTATTTTCGCTGATTGTGTTCGGGATGCAGGTTCCCCAGTTGGGAAGCTGGCTGCACGTCATATTCATTGTTTTGGGACTTGTTTTTACCTCGTTGGGAATCGGTTTTGTCATCTCGCTGATTTCCACCACCGATACTCAGGCCGTCCAGTATTCGATGATTGTGCTGCTAACCAGCGTCTTTTTCAGCGGATTCATTCTGGAGTTATATACGTTGTGGGAGCCGGTTCGGATTATTTCATGGTTTTTGCCTGCCACATACGGTATTCTTTCACTACGCGAAGTTATGCTTCGCGGTAATGCGTTGGACTGGGGATTGATGTGGCAACTGCTTGGCCTGGGGCTGCTGCTGGCAGCGGTGTCGTGGTGGTTGCTGCGCCGCTTGATGAAGCAGGTGTAGAGCATTTTTTTGATAATTGTGAATTGTGAATGAGTTGAGCGGTGCGGTAGGGAGATAGATAATTATGGCCAAAGGCGATGATATAGAGGTAAGGCTTGTTGACTTTGCCGTCAGAATTATTAACTTGTGTGATAACTTGCCAAGAACACGGGCCGGAAACCATATTGCCGGCCAATTATTACGAAGCGGAACGGCCCTGCCGCAATTTATGCAGAAGCTCGCGGTGCAGAAAGCATAAAAGATTTTGTCCACAAGCTCAAACTGTGTTTAAAAGAACTTAATAAATCCAGAGTGTGGTTAAGAATCATCACCAAAAGTGAGATATTACCCACAACCAAACTACACAACATCAATCAAGAATGTGACGAACTATGCAAAATCGTCAATGCCAGCATCAAAACATCCCGAAAAAGCCTATGAGTATACAGCAAAACGAGGCACCCATTCACAATTCAGAGTTCACAATTCACAATTCACAATTTCTCTTCATCCTATTCAGCCTGATTACTCTGTTACTTCTTCCGCAGCCGACCCACGCCCAAAACCGGGGGGAACGCATTGCCTTTGCCGCCTACAGAAACGGGCAGTGGGATATTTTTAGCATGGCTCCCGACGGCTCCGCGCCCCGGCAACTGACCAACACCACATTTGAAGATAACGACCCGGCCTACTCGCCGGATGGCGCAAAAATTACCTTTGCTTCACGGCGCCATAACAACTGGGACATCTACGTTCTCAACTTGCTTACCGGCCAGGAAACACGTCTCACCACGTCGCCCCACTACGATGGCGCCCCCACCTGGCGGCCGGATGGCAAAGCCATTGCCTACGAATCTTACCACGCCGGCAATCTGGATATCTGGCAGGTGCCGGTTGCCGGAGAGAAGCCGGCGGTCAACCTGACGCCAGATTCCGAGGCCGGAGACTTTGGCCCGGCGTACAGCCCCGATGGCGCTCAAATCGCCTTTTCCAGTTGGCGTGGGGATAACAAAAACCTCTACCTGCTGGATGTGAACAGCAGGGCAGTGACCCAACTTACCAACAGCCCCGCCGCCGAGGAGTGGCCCGCCTGGCATCCCAATGGTGACACGATTGCCTTTGTCACGAATGATTTGGGCGACCGGGAAATTTTCACCCTAAACGCATCAAACCCGCCCGCAAAGGGAGGAAACGCCACCCACCTGACCTGGCTGGGGCGCACCGATGGCCCGGCCTGGAGTCCCACCGGAGAAACCATCACCGCGATATTTCATCGTTGGGACGGGGAGCAGATTATTATCACGACCCCCGGGGCAAAACACCAACTGCCACAAGAGTTGAACGGTGTAACCAGCATGCAGGGCCGGTTGAGTTGGCATCCCGAGGCCGTGGATTTTGGCCGGATCATTTCAAGCGTGGCCGGAAACGGGCACACTACCGTATATCAGGAACAATTAAGCCCCAATGATGACCCCGAAGCGGAAACGTACAACCTGATTCGCTTGAACGATGTCGAAACCGGCACCCCGTGGCTGGCCGACACCGTGGATGATTCCTTTAAAGCGTGGCGGCAACGGTTGCAAGGGGAACTGGGCTACGATTTTTTCAGCCGGCTTTCGGACGCAGCGCGCGACGTGGGCAGTTACAGCGAAACCTCGCAATACGCCAGTTGGCACAAAAGTGGCCGGGCCATTGACACCCTGTTTGATTATCATATTGATGGGCAATTGATGCACGAAATTGTGCGCGAAGATTTTAGCGGAGAAACGTACTGGCGCATCTATCTGCGCTGCACCGACCAGAGCGGCCGCTGCGGAAGGCCGCTGGTGGCCAATGCCTGGAATTACAGCTACAGAGCACGAACCGAACTTGCGCCGGAACAGGGCGGCATCGAACGGCCCAACCAAGCCGGCTATTACGTTGATATGACAGCATTAGCCCGCGAATATGGCTGGGAACCCATTTCATCGTACGATGACGAGGATTACAGTTGGACGTGGCACTTTCTGGCGTTTGAATATTGGCACTACCAGAAACGGTTGGAAAACGGCAATTCGCCGGGGGCCGGCGCGGGTAACTGGTACCAGGCCATGCAGGACGTCTATCCCCAAAGTACGCTGGAAAAGTTCTTTTCGTGGGAAAAGATGCGCAGCCTCAATGAAGACCCGCATCTGGTGGCGTTAAAGGGGGTACCCTTGCCGCTTGAGGTTAAACCGTGGTGGGCCTTGGTTAAGCAGTAGATCACGCATCCGACGCCGGCAGCTCGAAGAAAAATGTACTCCCCTGGCCTACTACGCTTTCTACCCCAACCCGCCCATCCAGCTTGTCAATGATTCGTTGCACAATGGATAGACCTAAACCGTGCCCCTCTATCCGCACTTCATCCAGGCGGATAAACTCGGCAAACAGGCCGGATTGCTGATCTTCGGAAATTCCCGGCCCGTTGTCTTTTATCCAGAAACGCACCGCACCGTTCCCATTTGGGGTAGCGCCCAACTCTAGTTGAGGCGGTTCTCCGCCATATTTCAAGCCGTTGCTCAGATAATTTACCCAAACCTCTTCAACCCAGGGGCCGTACCCAACCGCTGCCGGCCAGCTTTCCGGCACAGTGATTTCGCCTTTAAATTCTTCAATCATCAATTGCAAGCGCTGCTGAACCTGGGCCACAATTTCATCCATATCCAATTTGTGGGTTTCCACATCCTCTTTGCGCAGGCGGGCCAGCAACAGCATTTCGCCAATAATATTGAGCCCGGTCTGGGCTACCGACTTAACATTTTTTACCAGGTCAACTATTTTCTCTTCGCCCAGCATATCCCAGGCACCCAGCACAAAATCTGTGTAGCTGATTACGGTGCCCAGAGGATTTTTCAAATCGTGGGCTACGGTATGGGAAAAGGCATCCAGCTCTTTATTTCTGTCCCGCAGCTTTTCTGCCATCTCAATCCGTTCGGTGACATCGCGTGAAACAGCCACAATTTCAACGGGCCGGCCATATTCTGAGTCGCAAACTGTTTTACTGACGGTTTCAAGCCAGACATGGCTACCATCTTTGCAGCAGGCGCGATAGGTGACGGTAGAGGTAGACGGACAATCTTTGGCAGGTTTGGTTACAGCTTTTACTTTTTCCAAATCATCCGGACAAATGAAATCATAAATAGCTTTCCCAATCATCTCCTCAAGGTCGTAGCCAAGCAGCGTGAGACAGGCCGGCGAAACATACAGGTAATTTCCGGATAACGTTTGCCGGGATATAATGTCGGTGGAATTTTCGGCCAGCAGCCGGTAGCGCCACCTGCTCTCGCGCAGCGCTTCCTGCACCCGTAATCGCTTGATATTTTCCTGTTCAAGGTCTCTATTTTGGCGGCGCAGTTCTTTTTGCAGGCTGTGAATCTTCAGATGTGTTTTCACTCTGGCTATCATCTCGGCGGCATCAATGGGTTTGGTCAGGTAATCTGCGGCCCCAACCTCAAAGCCCTTTACTTTATCAAGGGTGCTGCTGAGAGCAGTCATAAAAATAACCGGGATGACTTGAGTATCCGGATTGGCCTGTAAGCGGCGGCAGGTTTCATACCCATCGATGCCCGGCATCATAATATCTAATAAAATCAGGTCAGGCATCCGGGCTTCAACCGACTTCAGGGCCGATTCGCCGTCGACAGCGGTTAATACCCGGTAACCGGCCCGTTTTAAGGCGGTGTGTAAAAAGTCCAGGTTAAGCTGGCTATCGTCAACAATCAAGATAGCCGGTTGAGATTGATCTGTCATTTGATTTTGTCCTCAAACCAGAATATCCTTTTTATTATACCTCAAAAATATTCTATGCCTACTTATGGGAAGAATTGCAAGATTAGAGTTGTTCCTCAATAAGCAAACGAGAAGATATTACCCGCTCGTAGTCAGCCTCGAAGCGATAGCGGAGTGGCGTTAGACGACCAAAGGTCCACCGCGTTGCGTATCTGACTACAAACATTTTATACGAGGAAATTTGGACAGATTTTATTAAGGGCGCAAATGAGAACGGACAAGCGCGGATATTTAAAATCTTTTTTTCCGCGTTCATCCGCGCTTGTCTATGTCCTACAAATAAGATAACCTTATTAGGGAACAAGTCTATTACAGGGATAGTAGGAGAATATCAGTAACTGTATTAAGGAATCGGGATTAAATAACTGTCCCCTTTTCTCCAAAAAAATAGTGAATGGTAACAGGAGTTTTTCATTGACATAAAGTTTGGGATTAAAAGCCAAAAATTTAGCTTTTTGCGCCAACCAAGGCAATAAGCAAAGTATTTAAGTCTATCATTCTGCTAATTCTGTTCTTATTGCAGCCCGGTTTAGAACAGAATTGCCGGAATGATAAAATTTTGCCGGCGAAAAATATTAAATTTAGCAAAAAGTGTAGGGGTCAATAAGATGTCGAACTCTTTTATCTCACGCAAGTCGCAAAGATTTTAATGTTTTTCCTGGCGTTCTTAGCGGCTTTGCGTGATAATTTCATAATCCTGTCTGTTCAACATGTTCTTGACCCCTACAAAATTTAGCAAA
>CAYWSS010000167.1:0-9804 GCA_964460505.1 uncultured Caldilineaceae bacterium
AGAAAAACGAGCGGCCCGGAAATCAGGTGATCACGCGCGGCGGCAAATTCCTGCCTGCCGGCAATTACCGGCAAGCGAAGCTGCTGTTCCTGCCGGTGTTGGTAAATATCCCAGCCAACTAAAGACACCTTGATGGGCGCGTGAGTTTCGCCAATATCAGACAGGTGCTCAACCAGCGCCTCTACCGAACCTGCATACGGAAATGGCGCCAGGACCGAAATGTGAGGCGAAATCACGTTGACCAGCGGATCAAACTTTTGCCGGTAAGGGTGAATTGCCGTAGCTAAATCTACTGGGATTGGCGCAATAACCGTGTACATACTTGTTCTCCGGTACAATAAAGTTGAGTGAGTTAGGTGAGCAGGATGAGTTGGGTGAGTTTTCAGTTTTGATAACGGGCGCATCTGGTAACACTTCAGGCCTAAGCATTTATAACGGCGAATAGCGCTCTTTTGCCGTTTTTACCCCCCCCCTCAGCCCCCCCGAATCGGGGAGGAAGTAAAATCCTCCCCCTCAGGAGGGGGGAGTTAGCGGGGGGTGAGTAGTTACCGCATTTTGCTAATTAATGGCATGTTTGCACAGCATCACTCACTAACTCAACTCACCTAACTCTAAAACTCTTTATCACTATTATAACTTAAGCAGGCAAAGTCGCAACCATTGTCCCGGCTTTAATGTTAAGGGGCGGGTATCCACCCCTGCGAAATAGCGTAAGCTGCTGACAACGCCACGGTATTGGTCAGCATATGCATTAATATCGCCGGCCAGATTGAACCGGAAACCTGGTACAAAAAGGCAAAAATCAGCCCCAGTATCATTATGGGCAAAATGGAGGTGGGCAGCACATGGGCCATAGCAAAGAGCGCAGCGCTAACCAGGGCAGCAGTTTTCCAATCCCACTTGTTGCGCAACCCGGCGAATACAAACCCTCTAAAAAACACCTCTTCAACAAATGGGGCAACGACTACGCCGCCGGTCAGCAGGGCAACTGGAAAGGCGGTGCTGTTGAACATTACATCCATGTCGGGCTGAATTTGTAAATTGAACACAGCCAGAAATGCGGCATACATCATATTAAACAGCAAAGAAAGCAGCATCAACCCGCAGCCCATGCCTACGGCCGCCGGGCGAAATTTACGCAACCCCAAAATCGACCAACTTGCCTTGTATTTATATACTGCAAAATACCAGGCCGGCACCAGTAGCAGCATGGTGCCAAAAATTACAATCACGCTGGGGTCAATGGGTAGCCCCATTAATGGAGCCAATTCACCGGCAAGGACAACCAGCGTCATCCAACCGACAAAAGCCACCAATCCCCAGGTAACATCGTGGGGCGTCCAGGGAACAGGGGGTGTGGTCTCTTTGGTTAAGTATGTTTCCAATTTGCGCATAAAGTTTGGTTTCGGTGACAGAAGTTCTTTGTTGCCCGAAATAGTACCACGTTTTAGGATGCCTGAAAAGTTGGTTCAGGCGCAAACTAATAGTGTCTTGTTATTTCACGTTTTTATTTGTAAAATGAGAGCATTCGCTTTACCCGCTCGCCTGCTATTTGACGCATTTTGTGATAAAATATTATGATTCTTTGTATAAAATGTTCGTAGTCAGATACGCGGCGCAGTGGGCCTTCGGTCGTCTAACGCCACTCCGCTATCGCTTCGAGGCTGACTACGAACGAGTAATATCTCTGAAAAAGGGTAAAAATCAAACCGCAGAGGGCGCGCACTTGCGCCGGACCCCTGGCGGGTCAGTGCAAGTGAAGGGCGCAGAGAAAATTAGGGTTGAGGCTGAAAATTCGAGCCATTGGGCGGTTTATACAATGTTTTTGGCGTTTTTCTCAAAAATCTGGCTCTACAGGATTTTGCAGGGGCAAAGTAAAAAATTTGCCACGGATTGCATGAATTAACACGAAAAAATAAAAAATCAGTGAAATTAGTGTAATTCGTGGCAGATAACACGCTTTTTATAGAGCGATCCTGCAAACTACCAGAGAGCCAAAAATCTTTAAACTTTGCGTTCTCTGCGTCTTGCGATGAAATCCCTGCTTTTTTCAGGCAAGTCATATTATCGCCTTTAAGTTAAACAACACCCAAAAGGAACACTATGAAACAAACCTCACACTCTGATGCGCCAACTATTTTAATTATTGATAATCAGGCTGAAAATATTAAGCTCCTGTCTGAAATATTGGGCAGTGCCGGTTATAGAATAACGACCACCAACCGCGGAAATATGGCGCTGCCGGCTGTGCAGGATGCCTCACCTGATTTAATCCTGCTCGATCCGAATTTGCCCGACCTGACCGGATATGCTGTCTGCCGGCTGTTAAAAGCGGTTCCGGATACCGAAAATATTCCCGTAATTTTTATCGATTGCCCCGATAACCCGTTAGATAAAGAGAAGGTATTTGATGTTGGCGGCGCAGATTATCTTATCCGCCCCTTTAAACCGGCGGAAGTGTTGTCCCGGATAAAACCACACGCAGCCCTGCGCCATTTAAACGAGCAGATTAAGCGCCAATCGACTACGTTTAAAAAGATAACCACCCGTCTGCAAAACGAAATGGCTGTGGCCAGAGATATTCAACGAGGTTTGTTGCCTCCGCCCTCGCCCAACTGGCCGGCGTTACAGGTAAATTGTTTCACGCAATCTGCCCGCCAGGTGGGTGGCGATTTTTACACCTACCACACCTTTGATACACGCTTGAAAGGCAATGAAAAGCGGTACTCGCTAGCCGTGGGCGATGTTTCCGGCAAGGGGATGCCTGCTGCTTTGCTGATGGCCATTAGTTTAGCCTCCTTTAAGAACCTCATTACCCAGGAATATTCACTCAACAAGCTGGTAACTGACATGGTTACAGAAACCTATTCGCTGGGCCGGTTCCTCACCGATTTAGACAAAGCCATTGCCTTTTACACTTCCACCACGCGTCAAAATTGCGCCATGGTGTATGTGGAAATCACCAAACCAACCAAACCAAATACACCCGTAACCCTGCAAGCTGTTAACGCCGGCTGCATTACGCCCATCATTTGTCGCGCTGATGGCACAGTAAGCTGGATGGATGTGGGTGGAATGCCCCTGGGCTCAGGTTTGGGGGGACAGCTTGGTTATCAGGAAGAAACCGTTTCCCTGTCACCCGGCGACCTGGTTATTCTCACCAGCGACGGCGCGGTTGAGGCCAACAACGACGCCCACGAAATGTTGGGCTTTGATCGCCTGGAAGAAATTGTAAAAACCGGACCACGCTCCGGAGCCGCTATTATGATGGAGCATATTCAGGGCGAAGTTATGGATTTTGTGGGCAACACGCCCCTGCACGATGACATCACAATTGTGGTGGTGCAGGTATGATGGTGTAGCTATCAAACAAGGAAGCAAATATGTTTCAACAATTAGAAGATGGTCGATGGGCCTTGCAGGAGTTCGACCAACCGGATCAGGTGTTAGAGATAGCGCCTCTCCATTTAAAAATCTCCGTAGAACAAGTTTACAATAAGGTAAAATGGGAAACTGATACCCATTCCAATCCTCAAAACATTTAATGCCCTCTCAACAAACAATCTTTAGATTAGCCCTTCGTAACCTGTTTGCCCGCAAGCTGCGCACGCTGCTTACGCTGGGCGGCATTGTCTTGGGTGTGGCCGTGGTGCTGGCTATCAACATTACCAACGACAGCACCCTCGATTCGGTGCGTACCGTCTTTGATGAAGCGTCCGGCAAAGCCCACCTGGTCATCACCGATAGCAGCCCCGCCCCCGAAGAGTTCCCCGCCTCCGTGCTGCGGCAGGTGGAACGCGTTCCGGGGGTAGTGGTCACGGCGGCCTCCGTTAATCGCACCACGCTCACCGTGCAGCAAGCCGATGAGTGGGGACTGGCCTTGAGCGTGGTTGGCGCAACCGGCGCCAATGATATTCTGGTGATGGGCGTTCAACCCGATGTTGACCGCCTGGTGCGCGAGTACGACATTGTGGAAGGTCAATGGCTGCCGAAAAAAGAGCGGCGCGCCTACCAGGCGCTGCTGGTAAGAGATTACGCCGATGCAGAAGGGTACAAAATTGGCGATGACCTGGAAATTCTGGTTGAAGACAATCTTGAAGAGTCGCTGAAAATTGTGGGCTTTATTGCCAGGCAAGGGCCGGGGTTGCAAAACGATGGCGCAGTAGCCGTGGTGCCTCTGGATACCGCCCAGCGCTTGTTTGGCATCAGCGGCAGCATCGACCAGATTGACGTCATTTTAACCACTGACATTGCCGAAAACGCCTCCGCATTGAGCAGCACCAGAAAAGAGATGCAGGCCGGGTTGGGCAGCAATTATTTGGTGCAATACCCGGCGGCCCGGGGTGATATTGTGGCCCGCCAGTTACAAAGTTACCAACTGGGTTTGAGTTTTTTTAGCGCCGTAGCCTTGTTTGTCGGCGCATTTCTCATCTACAACACCTTCACCATGA
This sequence comes from uncultured Caldilineaceae bacterium, assembly GCA_964460505.1. Taxonomy (GTDB): domain Bacteria; phylum Chloroflexota; class Anaerolineae; order 4572-78; family J111; genus J095. Next base: position 4,452 of record CAYWSS010000167.1, read on the forward strand.
CCGTGGTTGAACGCACCCGCGAAATCGGGATGCTGCGCACGCTGGGCATGTTGCGCCGGCAAATTGGCGGATTAGTTCTCACCGAAGCCGTTTTGTTGGGGATTATTGGCTCAGTGCTGGGCGTAGGATTTGGAATGGTGCTGGCCCGGGGGTTGATGCGCAGCGTGCGCGTAATCAGCGGCACCGATGCCCTGGCTATGACCGTTCCGCTGGATGGGCTGGCCTGGTCATTGCTGGTAGGGCTGGGGGTTACGCTAACCTCTGCGGTACTGCCCGCCATAAAAGCCAGCAAAATCTCACCGATGGAAGCCCTGCGCATAATTGCCAAACCACCGCAACCGCTGCTGGGCGAGTCTGGGTGGATGGCGGGGGTGGTGGCCGTGGCCGTGGCGCTTTTCATCATCTATTTTGTTCCCCTGCCGGAAGCCGTGGAAGCGCCCATCGGTTTTGCCAGCGTTTTTGTCCTGCTGCTGGGGGCCACCCTGATTGTGCCGGCCACGGTGGGCGCTCTGGAACGCGCGGTTCGCCCCTTAATTAGCGGTATCTACAAAGGTGAGGGGCAACTGGGCGCGAGCAACGTGCGCCGGGCCAAAGCCCGAACCACGCTCACCGTGGCTGCGCTAATGATTGGCATCGCCATGATTATTGGCATCCAAACCATGACCACCAGCTTTGAAACAGAAATCGACCACTGGGTGCAATCGGCGCTGGGCGGAGACCTGTACGTGCGCTCTCCCCAGCCGATGCGTGAAGAATTTGGCACCCGCCTGCTGGCCGAAGAAGCGGTGGCGGCGGTCAGCCCGATTACGTTTGCCCGTACACGCCGTGTGCCGGCCGATGGCGATCCGGACAAATTTGATAATGTCTTATGGGTGGGAATTGACCCCGCCAACTATTCGCAGGTAGCCAGCTATGTGTTTGATGACCCGGCTACCGATCAAGCAGCGGTGCTGGCCCGGCTGTCCAAAGGGGGAGCGGTTATCATCAGCACGACTCTGGCTGACCGGTACAATGTTGGCCCCGGCGATTCAATTACAATGGAAACCCGGCGCGGCCATCAGGAGTTTGAGATTGCAGCGGTAGTGGCAGAATTTACCAGGCAGGGCTACACCATTAACGGCAGCCGGGCTGATGTGGAACGATTTTTTGGCCGCAAAAAAGCCGACCAGTTTATTCTCAAACTAAAACCGGGCCGGGACATCCCTGCTACCGGCGAATTACTGGAAGCGCGGCACGGCACCCGGTATCACATTGCAGTGGAAACCACACAGGATTTTCGGCAGCGGGTTAACGCCGTAACCCGCCAATCCTTTGCCCTGTTTGATGTGCTGGGCATGATTGGCGTAATCATTGCCGCGCTGGGGGTTATCAACACCCTGTTGATGAATGTATTTGAGCGCCAACGGGAGATTGGCGGCTTGCGCAGTTTGGGAATGACCCGGCGGCAGGTAGCCCGCATGATTATGGCCGAAAGCGGCGCGATGGGCTTTATTGGCGGCGTTTACGGCATTGCGTTTGGGCTGGTGTTGTCAAACATTTTTATTAAAGGCATCGAAGGGGTGGCGGGCTATAAGTTGTCCTACCATTTCCCGCCCCAAACCCTGGCCATCAGTGTGGTTATCGCCTTGTTGGTTTCGCAGGGGGCAGCGCTGTATCCCGCGTGGAAGGCCAGCCGGGTGCGCATTGTAGAGGCTATCCAGCATGAATAGCTTCAGGAATATCATCTTAATAACCTGAGGCAGACGCTGAGGCCGGTCTCCTGACCCTCCCGATGGTGGTTCGGTTGGAGGCCGGCCACAGCACCGGGTTTACCGAACCGGTACCCACAGTTTGTTCGGCATGGACAAGCTAATAGCTTGTCCACAACTCATTTTGGTCATACCCGTAGAATCAAAAACGCGCCTCGTTGAAATGGAGGCGCGTTTTATTTTTTTGTTCAGCGAGCGCCGGTTTATTTTGCGTAATCTACAGCGCGGGTTTCGCGGATGACCGTTACCTTGATCTGGCCGGGATATTCCAGACTTTCTTCTACCTGCCGGGCAATCTCTTTAGACATTTTTATGGCGTTGTAATCATCAACCTCTTCAGGACGAACAATAATGCGTATTTCACGTCCGGCCTGAATGGCAAAAGATTCCTCAACCCCTTTAAAGGAGTTGGCCACATCTTCCAGCGCTTTGATACGTTTTACGTAATTTTCCAGACTTTCGCGGCGCGCGCCGGGCCGCGCTCCGGAAATGGCGTCGGCCACCTCTACAATCACAGCTTCCAGCGATTCCTGCTCTACTTCATGATGGTGAGAGGCAACGCAGTTAACGACTTTGCCTTTTACGCCGCATCGTTTAATAAAATCGGCCCCAATAATAGCGTGAGGGCCTTCAACCTCGTGGTCAATCGCCTTGCCAAGATCGTGCAGCAGGGCTGCTTCCCGGCAAATTTCAATATCGGCCCCAACCTCGTTGGCAATAACCACCGCCAGCGCCGAAGCTTCGATGGCGTGAGAATGTTGATTTTGACCGTAGCTGGTGCGGAATCTAAGCCGGCCCAGTAACTTAACAATATCGGGATGCAGTCGCCGTACGCCCGATTCAAAAACGGCGCGTTCGCCCTCTTCGACAATGGTTTGGTTCACTTCTTCGCGGGCTTTATTGACCAGTTTCTCAATTCTGGCCGGGTGAATACGCCCGTCGGCAATCAGGCGGCCCATGGCAATGCGGGCCACTTCGCGGCGTACCGGGTCAAAACCGCTTAAGATAATAGCTTCCGGGGTGTCATCTACAATTACGTCTACACCGGTTGCGTTTTCAAACGCGCGAATATTGCGCCCCTGACGGCCAATAATACGCCCTTTCATATCGTCGCTGGGCAGCGGCACGGCAGAAACCACCGTTTCCGATACCTGGTCGGAGGCCACCCGCTGCATAGCCATAACAATAATGCCGCGCGCCTTGTGGTCGGCTTCCTGTTTTGTGTCGGCCTCTACCTGACGAATAACCCGAATCATATCTTGCTTGGTGTCGTCTTCTACCATGTGCAGAAGCTCTTCTTTGGCTTCACCTCTGGTCATGGCAGAAACACGCTCAAGCTCGGCCATTCGTTGGGCGTTGAGTTTGTTTATTTCGTTAGATTTTCTATCAACCTGGCTCTGGCGTTTGTTGAGATTCCGTTCTTTTTTCTCAAGGGATTCTAAACGATTATCCAGACTTTCCTGCCGTTTTTGCACCCGTTCTTCCTGGCGCTCAACATCCTTTCGTTTCCGGGCAACCTCTTTTTCTGCCTCATTACGCAGAACAAGCGCTTCTTCTTTGGCTTGAACCTTAAGGTCTTTGCTCTCTGTCTGAGCTTTGGCCACAATGTCCTCGGCCCGAGATTCCGCTGATTTAACCTTTTTGTCTGCAACTTGCCGGTGGTACATATACCCGGCTCCAAAACCGGCTGCCATGACAATTATTGCCACCACGGCAAAAATAATAATGTCCATCTAGTAAACCTCTTTTTCCAAGTTGTTAAGGGTAACTTTGTGGTTTAAAAACAAAAACTGCAATGCAAGGCATCACAGCTAAACAAAGCTAAAAGCTTCTTGAGTTCAACAGAAGAATGATGAGTTTATCTCGTAAACAAGAGAGAGTTGTGAATTAATAAGTTTTTGAGTATAAGGCAGGTACAACAGGTACTTTTACCGGTGCCTGCCACATTGACAAGATAATGCTACCGCAGCACTGTCGATAACAAAGCTTATCTTATCAATCGTCACATCAATTGTTTCGATACAACTACCCTGAATAAATTAGACAAATAATATTTAATGAAACGACTATTATTTGATCACAACGGTAATTAAGAGATAAATTTTAACAGGTATCAATTACTTGCCCGATATCGAACTCATATGGCTCTTATTAACAGGCTATTGCCTGACACAAAATGGATCTGTTATTTATAGCTGTGTATTTGCCCTGCGGAAAATAATTCAAATTAAAACCACAGGTTATGCAATTATAATTGCTTGTTGGCCAATATTTATTTGGTTACTTTTTTAACTACTCCATCCGAATTTTCTACTGCCTTACCATCAAGAACAGATGGGTCCTGCAACGGTAATTCAAACTTAGCTCTAATTTTGTTTTCAATTTCAAACGACATCTCGGGGTGTTGGCTCAGGTACCCTTTTGCATTTTCTCTGCCCTGAGCCAGCCGGGTTTCTCCATAGGAGTAAAAAGAGCCGCGTTTGGAAACAAGTTCCTCTTCTACGGCAATATCAAGAATGTCGCCTATTTTAGAGATGCCCTGGTTGTACATAATGTCAAACTCGGCCACTTTAAAAGGGGCGGCAACTTTATTCTTTTTAACCGTTACCCGGGTGCGGTTACCGGTTACTTCACCTTTATCTTTTATGGCCTGTATTCGACGAATATCCAGCCGTACAGAGGAGTAAAATTTCAGGGCCATCCCGCCGGTGGTTGTCTCCGGATTACCAAACATAACGCCAATCTTTTGGCGAAGCTGGTTGGTAAAGATTACCACGGTATTGGTGGTCTTGATAGCCCCGGTCAGTTTGCGCAATGCCTGACTCATCAATCGAGCCTGCAACCCCATGTGAGAATCCCCCATATCGCCTTCAATTTCAGCGCGGGGGACCAACGCTGCCACCGAGTCTATAACCACAACCGACAGCACCCCAGACCGAACCAGCGCCTCGGTAATTTCAAGCGCCTGTTCGCCGGTATCGGGCTGCGATACGTATAAATCCTCAATTTTCACGCCACATTTCTTTGCATAAAGAGGATCCAGCGCGTGTTCAACATCCACAAAGGCAGCAATGCCGCCCTTCTTTTGAGCCTCGGCAATAATGTGTTGGCAGAGCGTTGTTTTACCGGAACTCTCCGGGCCGTAAATTTCAACAATCCGCCCCTTTGGAACGCCTCCCACGCCCAAAGCAATATCCAACGCTAATGAACCACTAGGGATAGACTCAACCTGCAAGTGGCGAGCTTCTCCCAACTTCATAATTGCGCCTTCGCCAAACCTTTTTTTCAGGCTGGCAAGGGTTGTTTCCAGTGCTTTGGCCTGTCCGTTAGTAGCCATAAAGGTAGATCAACTCCCCAAGTTGATGTGTTTTGTCGCTTATGTTGGGGGGGGTAAAAATGATTTTCGTAGCCCAGCCTAAACATAAGCGATAGATTAGTTTACACCATGCCCCCGGATATTGCAAGAAAAATTTAAGCTTTACAGTTTGTTTACAAATTGATAAAACCTGTCTTACAGATGTGGCGTACCCTACGGTTATCTAACATTTTCTGTAACTACTTACCCCCCTCTAACTCCCCCCTCAGGAGGGGGGAGGACTTAACTT
>CAYWSS010000168.1:0-9760 GCA_964460505.1 uncultured Caldilineaceae bacterium
TGTTTTTCGCCGCCCGCGTCAATTTTGTCTCTAGCGCTCTTAGAGAAGCGATGCGCTTTTACTATCAAAGCCAAAGCCAGGTCGCCTTGCCCCAAAATGGCCACTGCTTTATCTGATTTTTTGATAATACCGGCTTCAACCAGGGTTTCCGGAGTTACGTCCTGTCCACTTTCGCCAAATTTTTCTTGCAGGCGCTCAAGATTAACCGGTTTGTACTCTACCCGGTTGATGTTGGTAAAACCGCGTCTAAAAGGTAAACGGCGAACCAACGGCAACTGACCACCCTCAAAGTACGGGCCTTTGCCCCCCCCGGAGCGAGCGCCCTGGCCTTTCATTCCACGGCCACTGGTTTTACCTTTACCAGAAGCCATACCACGGCCAACTCGTTTTCTTCTTTTGGTGCTACCCGGAGCGGGCCTTAATTCATGCAATTTCATTATCAACTATCTCCCGGCACTTGTTAGCGGTTAGCTCTTAGCTGATGGCTAAAAGCAACATCTACTGCCTACTGTTCCTCAACCTTAACCAAATGGGTTACTTTGTGAACCATTCCTCTAATTACAGGTGTATCGTCATGCTCAACGGTTTGGCCCAAACGGCGCAAACCCAAAGCGCGAACCGTATCTTTTTGGCGCTGCGCGTAACCAATGGAGCTTTTAACCAGGGTTACTTTTAATTTTTTCTTAGCCATTACTGATTCCCCCTGGAAACCCAAAACGGCTGAACGCGGCTAACGGGAATGCCCCGATTTTGAGCAACTTCAACCGGGTCTTGTAATTCGCTCAGGGCCTTAACCGTGGCTTTTACCACATTTAAGATGTTAGCGCTGCCCTTGCTTTTGGTTAAAATATCGCGGATTCCGGCTGCTTCCACCACCGCACGCACCCCACCGCCGGCAATGACACCGGTACCGGGAGCCGCCGGTTTAAGAAACACTTCCGCTGCGCTAAAACGTGTGGTAATTTCATGAGGAATGGTGGTACCGGTCAGGGCAATCTTTCTCATAGCGCGGCGCGCTTGCTCAGAGCCTTTGCGAATGGCTTCCGGTACTTCGCGGGCTTTGCCCACGCCTACACCAACGCTGCCTTTATTATCACCAACAACTACAACGGCTCTAAAGCTAAACCGTCGACCGCCTTTTACCACTTTGGCCGTGCGGGCAATGTGTACAACACGCTCGTCAAGTTCTTCTACAGCATCTTCAAATTCACGTTTTGCCATTAAACTTCTCCTTCAAACAAGGGGATTAGAATTTAAGTCCCGCTTCGCGAGAGCCTTCGGCCAAGGCTTTTACTCGACCATGATATTTGTACCCGCCGCGATCAAACACAACCTGGGTAACACCGGCATCCAGCGCCCGTTGGGCCACGGCTTTACCAACTTCCGCGGCTTGCTCAATGTTTGATTTTCCTTCCAGCACGCCCGATGCCCGAATTTTTGCATCTATCGTAGAAGCCGAAACCAGGGTAGCCCCTGAAATATCGTCAATAACCTGGGCGTAAATATGGTCCAGGCTTCTAAATACATTCAGGCGAGGACGTTCTTGTGTACCGCTAACATGTTTTCTAACACGGGCATGGCGGCGTTGTCTGGCAAGGTAACTTCGATTAACTTTTCCCATAGGTGACACCTACTTCCTAATACAGAACTATTCTACTTGGCTTTACCGGCTTTACCGGCTTTGCGCCGCACTTGCTCACCCGCGTAGCGAATGCCTTTGCCTTTGTAAGGCTCGGGCGGGCGAACGCGACGAATTTGGGCAGCCAACTCACCAACCAACTCTTTGTCAATTCCAGATACAACAATTTGGCGGCCCCCTTTATCGAGCACAGCATAAGAAATGCCTTCGGGGGGGGCAAACACAACCGGGTGGGAGTAGCCAACATTCAGTACCAGCTTTTTGCCGTCCAGAGCGGCTCTATATCCCACACCTTCAATATTTAGCCGACGATTAAAACCATTGCTTACGCCCACAACCATATTGTTTAGCAACGCGCGGGTAAGGCCATGTTTTGCGCGATGGGTTCGATGATCGCTGTTACGGGTTATCACAATTTGACCATCATCTTCCTTAATATCAATTTCCGGCGGAAAATCTCTGGCTAATTCCCCTTTGGGGCCTTTTACCGTTACCGCGTTTTTATTGATAGTTACCGAGACCCCTTTAGGCAGGGTTACGGGCATTTTACCTATTCTTGACATGGTTCCTCCTAATTATCACAGACTCCGGCGACTACCAAACGTAACAAAGAACCTCGCCGCCTACACCTTGCCGACGAGCCTGTTCACCAGTCATCACACCTTTAGAGGTAGATACAATGGCCACCCCTAAACCACTTCTTACATACGGAATATTCTGCTTGCCGGTATAGGTGCGCCGGCCTGGACTACTTACCCGCTGGATGCCCACAATAACAGGCACGGGGCGGCGATCACGGGTGTATTTCAGGTTAAGTAATAAAGATGCAACCTTACCCGGCAAAACTTCGTAACCCTTAATAAAACCTTCTTCTTTTAAAATCTTGGCAATAGCCTCTCGCATTTTTGAGGTGGGCATAGCAACCTGTTTATGTTGGGCTATGCCTGCATTTCTAATGCGAGTTAACATATCGGCAATAGGATCTGTTACGCTCATACAAATTCCTCTTTAACTAAATATCTTTTGCAAAATAAGGGTGTGCCTTTATTAGAAAGGGTAGACGTTACCAGCTTGATTTTACCACGCCGGGAATCTTGCCTTCATTAGCTAATTTGCGAAAGCAAATGCGGCACAATCCAAAACGGCGCATATAGGCTCTGGGGCGTCCGCACTGACTACAGCGGTTACGAACTCTCACCCCAAACTTTCTGCGTTTTTCTCGAATAGGCATACATTTTTTGGCCATATTCCATTACCTCCTAAAGGGCATCCCTATTAAGTCTAACAACCGGCGGCCTTCTTCATCATTATTGGCCGTGGTTACTATGCTAATTTCCATACCACGAACTTTATCAATCTTGTCGTAGTCTATTTCCGGCCAAACCAATTGTTCAACCAGGCCCAATGTATAGTTGCCACGTCCATCAAAACTATCGGCTGAAACGCCACGAAAGTCTCGTTGACGAGCCAGAGAAACATTCACCAGCCGGTCCAAAAAGTCCCACATTCGTTTACCGCGCAGGGTCACTTTTATGCCAACGGGCATGCCTTCGCGCAAGCGGAATGTAGCAATAGATTTTTTGGCGCGCGTTATAACCGGACGCTGTCCCGTTATGGTAACTACGTCTCCTGTAGCCCGCTCCACGGCCTTGGCGTTTTGCAAGGCTTCGCCCAAACCAACATTGACAACAATCTTGGTTAATCTGGGAACTTGATTAACATTGGAATAATCAAATTCCTTAAACATTGCGGGTACAATTTCTTCTTTATACTTATCTTTTAGCCAGGGCATTTATAACCTACCTAACTGAATTAATCAATTAACGCATCGCAACGTTTGCAATAGCGCTTCTTTTTACCATCTCCATCAAAGCGAAAACCAATGCGAGCTGCCTCATCACAGTTAGGGCAAACCACCATTACGTTTGAAATGTGGATTGGCATTTCTTTGTCAATGATGCCGGTTTGAGTCCGGGTTTGGCTCATTGCACGCTGGTGTTTTTTACGAATGTTTACGCCTCTGATCAAAACCTGATCAGCATCGGTGTCGCGGCCGTCGCGCTGGCCATGCCTGTTAATTTTCCAGACATTCATAACGCGATCTACCTGCCCACGCGCGCCAATTTCGTTTCCGCTAATTACCTGAACGGTATCACCTTTTTTTATTCTCTGCATTTTGCACTTCCCTTTAGTAAACCCAAGTGGGGTTAGAGCACTTCCGGAGCCAATGAAACAATTCGCATAAAGCCTTTTTCACGTAACTCGCGGGCAACCGGCCCAAAAATGCGGGTTCCACGAGGAGCAACCGTCTCGCTGTCTAAAATTACAGCGGCGTTATCGTCAAAGCTAATAACCGAGCCATCGGCCCGGGTTATTTCTTTAGCTGTGCGCACAATAACCGCTTTTACCACAGACCCTTTTTTAACATTGCCCTGCGGAGAAGCTTGCTTTACGGTTGCTACAATTACATCACCAACACCGGCATATCGACGTCGGGAGCCTCCCAACACCTTAATGCACAATATTTCCTTAGCTCCGCTGTTGTCAGCCACTTTCAGGCGACTTTCTTGTTGTATCATAACCAATCTCCAGAAGTTTTAGGTATAAACCTACTTACCCAGGATTTCTATCAAAGCCCAACGCTTTTCTTTGCTCATGGGTTTAGATTCAATAATCTTTACCGAGTCACCAATTTTGGCGCTGTTGCTTTCATCATGGGCCTTGTATTTGTTGTGATGGCGAATGGTTTTGCCATACCGGGTGTGGCGGGTTAACCGTTCTACCTGCACCACAATGGTTTTGTCCATCTTGTCACTGGTTACACGCCCCACCAAAACTTTACGTTGCTCTCTTGCCATTATCAATCACTCCTGATTTCTAACACACACCTGTGCGTTTGCTTACTACGCGGCCAGCTCGCGTTCCCGTAAAATCGTTTTAAGGCGAGCAATATCTTTTTTAAGCACAGAGATGCGATTTGAGTCTTTAACCTGGCCAATGGTTAACTGAAACCGAAGGTTAAATAATTCTTCGTTGATTTCTTCCAGTTTTGTGTTTATATCTGCATCAGATAAGCTTCTAATTTCAAACGCTTGCACGATCACTCCTAACCTACGGTTCTGCGCACAAACTGGGCCTTGATGGGCAACTTGTGCGCGGCCAGACGCATTGCTTCTTTAGCATCTTCCTCTGGCACACCGGCAATTTCAAATAAAACGCGACCAGGCTTAATGACGGCTACCCAGTGGTCTACCGAGCCTTTACCGCTACCCATCCGGGTTTCGGCGGCTTTGGCGGTTACGGGTTTATCAGGAAATACCCGAATCCACACCTTGCCACCGCGACGCACGTAACGGACAATGGCCCTACGAGCGGCTTCAATCTGGCGGCTGGTCATCCAGCAAGGTTCCAGCGCTTGCAAGCCGTATTCACCAAAGGATACTTCGGCGCCACGGCTGGCTTTGCCCTTCATCCGGCCCCGCATCTGTTTTCTATATTTCACACGCTTAGGCATTAACATGGTACTTACCTCATACTTGTAATACGCGATGCGCAATACGTAATGAAACTTTACGCATTACGTACTGCGTATTACGCTCAACGTAGAATTTATACTTAGAACAACCTTACTTAAGGCGAGACATATGCGCCCATGGGGGCGGTTTCTTCTTTACGTTCGGGCAGAACTTCGCCTTTGTAAACCCAAACCTTAATTCCAATCTTGCTGAAGGTGGTTAAGCCTTCTACATTAGCATAATCAATGTCGGCTCGCAGGGTATGGCGCGGAACCTGGCCTTCTCTTTGCGATTCACGGCGGGCCATATCGGCCCCGCCCAGGCGACCCCCAACGGTAATCATAATTCCTTTGGCGCCGGAGCGCATTGCTCGCCGCACGGCCTGTTTCATAGCTCTTTTGTGAGAGATACGCCGTTCTAGCTGCATGGCAATGCTATCGCCAATAAGTCGGGCGCTTAAATCGGGGTTGTCAACTTCAACCACATCAATGTGGATTTTCTTTCTGGTTAAAGCTTCCAAATCTTTGCGAAGTTGATTGACAGCAGCCCCTTTGCGGCCAATGACCACGCCGGGTTTTGCCGTATGAATTTTAATTGATACCTGCCGGGCAGCGGGCAACCGCTCTATTTCTATATCGGCAATAGAACCCCGGTCATGCTTTTTGAACACCAGGTCTCGAACAGCCAGGTCTTCTTTTAGAAGTTCCCGGTATTCTTTGCCCTCGGCAAACCAACGAGCGCGGTGCTCTTTAATAATTCCTAATCTGAACCCATAGGGATGTACTTTGCGACCCAAATTACATTCTCCTTAACCACTTCAGTTTAGAGGTCTTTCCCTCAAAATAAGTTTTTTCTAAAGCGGCATAATCACTGAAGTGAACAGTTTACGCCACTAGGCTTCTGCACCCTCATGCTGTGGTTGGTATTCTTCTTCATACTCTTCTTCCAAAACCACAGTAATGTGAGACATTCTTTTCTGCATCGGCTTAAATCGCCCGCGGGCACCGTAGCGAGCGCGCCGCAAACGAGGGCCTTCGTCAATTTTAATTTCGGCAATTACCATATCGTCTGCATCAAGTGCAAAGTTTTCTCCGGCATTTGCCACTGCGCTTTTTAGAGTTTTATACACCGGCGAGGCGGCGCGTTGCGGCAACAGAGAAAGAATCTCTAATGCTTCCTGAGCCCGCATGCCTCGCACGCTGTTGACCACCCGTCGCATTTTTACAGGCGACCCCATAATGTATTTACTTACGGCTCTAACTTGTAAATCGGCCATTGTTAATCACCCTATCCAGTGTACTTTTTTTGTGTAGCCCTGCCCTAGCGGGCTTTTCTCTCTCTAACAATGTGGCCACGGAAATACCGAGTGGGCACAAACTCACCTAAACGATGCCCAACCATATTTTCTGTGACATAAATTGGCACATGGCGGCGGCCATCATGCACGGCAATGGTGTGCCCCACCATCTGCGGGAAAATTGTGCTGGCTCGCGACCAGGTACGAACCACGCGCTTTTCACCAGATGCATTCATGGCCTCAATTTTTTTAAGTAGTTTAGGTTGAACAAACGGGCCTTTTTTCAAAGAACGTGTCATGAGCTAATCCATCCTTACCGTCGTTTAGTGCGGCGTCGGCGCACAATGTATTTATCAGTTCGCTTATTGCGGCGAGTTTTGGCCCCTAATGTAGGTTTACCCCACGGGGTTTTAGGACCAGGCATACCAATAGGGGACCCACCTTCGCCACCGCCGTGCGGGTGGCTGCTGGGGTCCATGGCAGAACCACGCACAGTGGGCCTAATTCCCATCCACCGTTTACGGCCGGCTTTTCCCAGCACAATGTTACCATGGTCAGAGTTACCAATCTGGCCAATAGTGGCCAGACAGTTTTGGTTGATGTAACGAACTTCGCCGCTGGGCAATCGAATTTGGGAGTAAGCTCCCTCTTTGGCCATAAGCTGGGCAGATGTCCCGGCGGCCCGCACCAACTGCCCTCCTTTTCCCGGTTGCAGTTCAACATTGTGTAACTGCGTCCCCAGTGGAATTCGGTAGATGGGCAGGGCGTTGCCCACTTTGATTTCTGCGTCAGGGCCGGACATCACTTTTTCCCCAACGGTTATACCTTCGGGAGCCAGAATATATCGTTTTTCCCCATCGGCATAAACGAGCAGGGCAATGTTTGCCGTGCGGTTGGGATCGTACTCAATTGACGCTACCGTTGCCGGAATACCAGACTTGTTGCGCTTAAAGTCAATAATTCGATACCGTCGTTTATGACCACCACCCTGATGCCGAACGGTAATCCGGCCCTTATTGTTGCGGCCGGCGCGTTTTCTCAGGGGAGCCAGCAAATTTTTTTCTGGTTCCGATTTGGTTATCTCATCAAATCCTAACACCGACATTCCCCGGCGGCCGGGTGACGTTGGCTTATATACTTTTACAGGCATAGTTCTTTCTCCACTTGCGCCTATTTTTCTGCACAGGGGCAGTTACTGCTATACCCCTTCAAATGCCTCTATACTTTGACCCGGGAGCAGCGTAACAACGGCCTTTTTCCGGGCCGCCTGACGCTGTACTCGCTTGCGTCCCCATCGCCCAAACTTTGGCGATCTGTTCAAAACTCTAACCTTAACAACATCCACATCAAAAATGTAAGACACCGCTTCGGCAATTTCCACTTTGTTAGCCCGAGGGTCTACCAGAAATGTATATTGACCATTTTCGGCAGCAAGATTGCTTTTTTCTGTGATAATCGGACGAACAATAATCTTGTAAGGATTCATTTCCATAAGAATATCTCCGCTACCCTAAAAACCCTTCAATGACTGATACAGCGCTCTTTGGCAAAATTACAACATCATACCCCAGCAGGTCACGAATGTTCAGGTAGCTTGCTCGCACCGTTTTTATGTCTTCCAGATTTCGGGCGCTTTTTTCCACATTTTCGTTGCGTTCGGGCAACAGGATCACAGCGCTGCCGGCAACCTCAAGGTTATCCAGAAGTTCCAGCACCTGTGTGGTTTTGGGGGTAGCAAAAACCAGGTCGTCCAGCACCACAATTTCAGACGCGGCGGCCTTTGCAGACAAGGCCGAACGCAAAGCCAGGCGGCGCATCTTGCGCGGCATATTTTTAGTGTAATCACGGGGTCGAGGCTTATGCGCTTGACCACCGCCCACAAAAATAGGGGCTTTACGGTCGCCGTGACGGGCGCGACCGGTCCCTTTCTGGCGGAACCATTTGGCCGTAGTGCCTTTTACTTCGCCACGAGTTTTGGCTTTGTGCGTGCCTAACCGGGCGTTGGCTTGTTGTCTTACCAGAGCCTGGTGCATAACGTAGGTATTGGGTTCAATCCCAAAAACAGTATCCTGAAGCTCAAGCTCTTCTATTGTTTGTCCATCTCTGTTTTTTACGTCAATTTTCATCGCTCAACTCTCAGTTAGCCCTTCACCGCTTCGCGGATAACTACCAGGCCATTTTTGCCGCCGGGCACAGCCCCCTTAATCCCCAGCAGGTTCTTTTCCGGATCAACCAACGCAATACGTACATTCTGCACAGTTACACGCTGATTACCCATTTGACCGGCCATACGCACGCCCTTAAAAACTCGGCCGGGGGTAGAGCCGGCCCCGACTGACCCTGGCGCTCGCCAGCGGTCAGACTGACCGTGCGTTTTTGGGCCACCCCGGAAGTGATGCCGTTTTACCACACCGGCAAATCCCTTACCTTTGCTGGTACCGGTAACATCTACCTTGTCACCAACTTTAAAGACAGATACATCTATCTGCTGACCTTCTTCATATTCGCCCGGATCACTTACCCGGAATTCCCGCAAATATTTTACCGGTAAAACGCCAGCTTTATTCAGATGGCCAACAGCCGGTTTTGGCAGGCGGTTTTCTCGCATATCGCCAAACCCTAATTGAATAGCGTTGTAGCCATCCGTATCTTTGGTTTTCTTCTGCGTAATATAGCAAGGCCCAGCTTCGACAATGGTCACAGGAACTACTGCACCATTTTCATCAAAAACCTGGGTCATACCAACTTTTTTACCCAAGATTCCCTTCATCTCACCTAACTAAGACCCGAGAACTGTGAACGCAGTTGCGCCCCATCATTCTACAAGCCATGCCCCTTTCGTATTGACTAAAATCTACAAATCAACAATGGGTGTAGACAGTGTTGTTACTTAATTTCCACATCAACACCAGCCGGCAAATTTAACCGAACCAGAGCGTCGATGGTTTTTGATTTTGGGTCTACGACATCAATCAAGCGCTTGTGCGTTCGAATTTCGAACTGCTCACGCGAGTCCTTATCAATAAAAGGTGACCGTATTACGGTAAACTTTTCAATCTTTGTGGGTAAAGGCACCGGCCCAACTATCATAGCCCCAGTGCGTTCAGCCGTGTCAACAATTTGACGCACAGACTGATCTAATACCCGGTGATCATAAGCTTTTAGGCGAATTCTAATCTTCTGCTTGGCCATTTCTACTCCAGTAAATTTAATGTAGCGCTTGCCGTAGTGTACCTGGCGGTCACCCGCTAAAAGCTACTCCACAATTTTGGTGATAATCCCGGCGCCAACCGTTCGTCCACCTTCTCG
>CAYWSS010000169.1:0-9760 GCA_964460505.1 uncultured Caldilineaceae bacterium
TTGCTTTTTGTTATTATCGCCTCTCTGGTGATGAGGCGGGCACGTTATGGGAATTGGGTATATGCCACCGGCGGTAGTCGAGACGCTGCGCTGGCCCAGGGCGTGCGTACCAAATTTGTCATTATCACCAATTTTGTTATCACGGCTGTGCTGGCCGGCTTTGCCGGGTTGGTGCAGTTTACCTCTCGTCCGGCAGTTGACCCCCTCCGAGGTGAAGGCTGGGAATTGATTGCGGTCGCGGCCTGTGTTATTGGCGGTATCTGGCTGACCGGCGGATACGGTACCGTTATTGGAGCCGCTATTGGGATTGTGCTTTTGCAAATGGTTGAGCAGGGGTTGATCTTAATTGGGGTGGATGTCCAATTATTTCAGGCAACCATCGGGTTTATCCTTATCCTGGCCGTAATTGTTAGCACTTATCTTAGCAAAGGAAATTAAGCCTAAAATCTTTATGTGGCTTTGCCTGATATTATTCTCGCCGGCAGCGGCGTAACGCTGTAATGCGCCGGAAAGGAGGGGGGTGCAAAAATAACCAACAAAAAAATTTTCTGCACTTAGTTTTAAAGTAAACAAAAACACACTTAAGTATGGAGGAGCTACTGTGAAAAAACTAATTACCGTTTTCTTAACCTTAATTGTGGTAGCGGGCCTTGTGCCACAACAAACAATCTCGGCGCATCCTGTATTGCAGGGGGCAGTCTGTGAAGAAGATGTTACCGTGCAGGCCGATGACTGGCTGTCGAAAATTGCAGAAAAATTCTATGGCGACCCGCTGGCATTTCCGGCCATTGTAGAAGCCACCAATCAGGCCAACGCCTCGGACGACAGCTATGCTCAAATTGAACACCCGGACATTATCGACCCCGGTTGGAAATTGTGCATTCCAGGTGCGGACGCTGCGGCTGAATTGTTGACGACCAGCGATGCATCTACAATTGCCGCCACCTCCGGCACCGGCCCCACCCGCCAGGTTAGCATCTTTGCCGTGCAGCACGCCGAGTGCTCCTGGGACTCTTTCTGGTGTACCGTGCAAGCCGGTATTGCCAAAGGGGCAGAGGATAACAATGTAGACGTTACCGTATTGGCCCCGGATGAGTTTGATCTGGATAAAACTGCGTCCCTGATTGAGCAGGCTATTGCCGCCAACCCTGACGGTATTATGCTGACCGTAACCGACCCGGTTTTGTTCCGCGAACCGATTATGAAGGCTATCAACGCCGGCATCCCGGTCATTGCCTACAACGCCGGTTCCGGCCCCATCGAGGACGGCATCCCCTACTACACCTACCTGGGCCAGGATGAGTACCAGGGCGGCTACCTGGGTGGCTTGCGTCTGGCCAAAGGCGGCGGCGCCAAGGGCGTCTGCATTAACCAGCAGGTGGGACACGCCGGTCTGGATAAACGCTGCCAGGGCTTTGTCGATGCTTTGGGCGAAAGCGGCATCCCTGCCGAAGTGCTGGCTATTGGCGATGATCCGGCCGAATCCACCACTATCATTGGCGATTACTACGCAGCCAACCCCGATACGGACATCTTTATGACGTTAGGCCCAAACGGGGCCAGCCCCTTCTATGCCTTTGTTGAAAACGAGGGCCTGTCTGTCGATAACTTCAAGCATGGCACCTTTGACCTGGGTGATGAAATCAATGCCAACATTTCCGGTGGCATGACCATGTTTGGTATTGATCAGCAACCCTATTTGCAAGGCTATGGTGGGGTTAGCACGCTGGCTATGATTATTCGCTACGGTATTTTGCCGGCGCTGCCCGTTACCGCTACCGGCCCCGGCTTTGTTGATGCCGCCAGCCTGGCCAGCCAGCCGGACGAGAATGCTCCGGTTAAAATTATGGCCGTGCAGCACGCCGAGTGTTCCTGGGACTCCTTCTGGTGCGTGGTTCAGAACGGCATCAACCAGGCAGCCGCCAATATGAACGTTGATGTTGAAATTCTGGCTCCCGATGAGTTTGATCTGGATAAAACCGCGTCCTTAATTGAGCAAGCTATTGCCGCCAACCCGGATGGTATTATGCTAACGGTCACCGATCCAGTTCTGTTTTCTAACCCCATCAACAAAGCAATTGATGCCGGCATCCCGGTTATTGCCTACAACGCCGGCTCCGGCCCCATTGCAGATGATATTCCCTACCTGACCTACCTGGGCCAGGACGAGTACCAGGGTGGCTACCTGGGTGGCTTGCGTTTGGCCGCCGGTGGTGGCGCCAAGGGGGTTTGCATCAACCAGCAGGTGGGGCACGCCGGTCTGGACAAGCGCTGCCAGGGCTTTATTGACGCTTTGGGCGAGAGCGGTATCTCTGCCGAAGTGCTGGCTATTGGCGATGACCCGGCTGAATCCACCACCATCATTGGCGATTACTACGCAGCCAACCCCGATACGGACATCTTTATGACGTTAGGCCCAAACGGGGCCAGCCCCTTCTATGCCTTTGTTGAAAACGAAGGCTTGTCGGCCGGAGACTTTACGCATGGCACATTTGACCTTAGCCCCGAAATCAATGCTAATATTGCCGGTGGTTTGACAATGTTTGGTATTGATCAGCAGCCGTTCCTGCAAGGCTATGGCGGGGTTCAAGCCCTGCAACTGCTGGTGCGTCAAGGCATAGTGCCGGCGCTGCCGGTAACGCCTACCGGTCCGGGCTTTGTAACTCAGGATAATCTGGCTACTGTTCAAGCTTTGGCCGGAGAATACCGTTAGGGTTTAATCCATTATCTCGTTCCCAAACTCCGGTTTGGGAACGAGATAAAACAGTTATCAGCAAATAGTAACTCGTAATCAAACAGACAGTTCGCTGACAACTATTCCTGGAGAAGTCGGACAGCCCTAAATGGGACGGCAACAAGAATGAAAATGGCTCGTAGTGTGTCACGTAACGCAGTGGAGTGACGCCGGCCAGTACTCCGCTATGCTGTGTATCTAACTACAAACTTTATTTTCAAAGGAGGGAGGGAGAGTGGATGGAAAACGACACCCTCTATAAGAGAACATTACGTCTTTTTGCAGAGTCACCCGTCGCCGGGCCATTAGTAACGCTGATTTTGGTCTTTGTTCTGTTTTTGCTTTTTGTGCCCAACTTTGCCACATGGCGGACAATCTCCGGTATTGTGACCGCCGTATCCATATCGGGCTTTGTGACCATTGGCATTACGATGCTCATGATATCCGGCGAATTTGATTTGTCAGTTGCGCCGATGATTGCCATGAGCGGATACTTGTACGGCACAATTTCAACCGGCGAAGATTCGGTCATTGTTACTACCCTGTCGTATGTTGGATTGCCTGTACAGGGAGGCAGTATACCCCTGGCAATTATTTTTGCGCTGCTGGTTCCATCGCTGATGGGCTTAACCAATGGACTAATTTTGATATTAACCAATATACCTTCTTTTATTGTAACCTTGGGCACGCGACAAATCTTTCGCGGCGTTGTTTGGATTGTAGCCGGTGGGGTTCTGTTTCAAACCATACAAAAACTTGCAATTTATGAAGTGTTTAACGGGCGCTTTAACCTGATAAACGACTTGTTAGGAAAAGCAAATTTTCGTACTACGATGCTCTGGCTGCTGGGCGCGGTCATCATTTTTCAGTTTATTTTGGTGCGTACCCGCTTTGGCAACCATATTTTTGCCGTTGGCGGCAGTAAAGATGCGGCCAGGTCGCAGGGGGTGCGGGTAAAGCGCACCAAAGTGATGGCCTTTGTCATTAGCGGATTAATGGCCGGTGCCGCCGGAATAGTTTCTTTTAGCCAATTCAGAAGTGTTCGGGTGGCCGAGCAGGCCGGTATCGAGTTAACGGCCATTGCCGCCTCTGTTATTGGCGGCGCGCTCCTGACAGGAGGGTACGGCAGTATTTGGGGGGCATTAATCGGTATCCTGATGATTAATCTGTTGCGCTCCGGGGTGATTTTGCTCAAAATTCCATTTATTCCGGCAGATAACTTTCCCGCCGTGGTCGGCGTAACCATTATTGCCGCAGTTATGTTCAATAATTACTTGCGCAGCAGGTCTACATCATAAGAAGAATCCGCCGATGGCGCGGGGGGTGTGAGGGGTGTCCCTCCACTATTTTTCTCACCACACGGGCGGCGGCATGAAAATTACATTTTCATTGGGAGAAGTGGCTATGTCAGAAACAAACGGACAACAACCCATTGTGGTTGATATGAAAAACATCGTCAAGCGCTTTGGCACGGTAGAAGCGTTGCGCGGCATTGATTTTGAGATAAGAAGGGGCGAAGTACAAGCCCTGATGGGGGACAACGGCGCGGGAAAATCGACCCTGATCAAGGTTTTGACCGGCGTGTATCCTGCCACCAGCGGTGAAGTTTATCTTGATGGTCAACTTGTTCAAATTCAATCACCGGCCGATGCGCGGGCGCTGGGAATAGAAACGGTTTATCAAGACCTGGCCCTGATTCCATTGATGAGCATTTGGCGCAACTTCTTTCTGGGCCGCGAATTATACACCAGCTTTGGCCCAATTAAGTGGATGCACCGGGGAGAGATGCGCGAGCAGTGCCGGAAGTCCTTGCAAGATATTGGCATCGAGATTCGGTCAGCCGAAGAAAAGGTGGGCAAGCTCTCCGGGGGAGAACGGCAGTCGATTGCTATCGGTCGAGCCATTCACTTCGGCGCAAAGCTGCTTATTCTTGATGAGCCGACATCGGCCCTATCCGTGGCGGAAACAGGAAAGGTGCTGTCCTATATTGAAAATGCCAAAGCCAGCGGGCTGCCCGTAATCTTCATTACCCACAACGTAAACCATATTTATCAGGTGTCAGACAGCTACACCATTATTCGGCAAGGGCGCAAAGTGGGCACGTATCAAAGAGGTGAACTATCTCAGCAAGATATTGCCGATTTGATTACCGGCGCTCGTGAGGCTTAGGGGCCATAGAGGGATTATGAACTCTCGCAAACGGGTAACACTGGCCTTAAATCACCAGGAAGCTGACCACATCCCTCTGGATATAGGAGGAACCGGCGTATCGCAAATTCATATTACTGCCTATAGAAATTTGCGCAAATACTTGAATTTGCCGGAGCGTGACCCCAAAATCATGTTCCTGGCAGAACAGTTAGCCGAGGTTGACCCCGACATCGCAGATCGATTAGAAACTGATTTTGTGTTCTTGCTTCCATCGCCTCCGTCCAATTTTGAAGTTGCGTTTCATGATGAGGGCCACTACGAAGCCTTTATAGATGAGTGGGGGATTGGCTGGAAAAAGCCAAAGAAAGGTGGTTTCTATTATGATATGTACCACCATCCCCTGGCTCAAGCCGAAACCTTGGCCGACTTTAAAGCTTACAACTTGCCGGACCCCCTGGATGATTATCGCTATAAAAATTTGCGGCGCAACGCTGAAGCCGCACGTGAGCGGGGCAAAGCGGTTGTTCTGGCCGGGCCAGGCTCCGGTATTCTTGAGTTGTACACCTGGTTGAGAGGGTTTGAGCAATTTTATATAGACATGGCCCTTAACCATAAGTTTGTAGGGTACATGCTTGACCGGCTGGTAGAGTTTAAACAAGCGTATTGGCAACGCGCTCTGGCCGAGTTGGGCGACCTGGTTGATGTGGCTTGTGAACACGACGATTTGGCCGGGCAAAAAGCTTTGTTATTTTCGCCTGAAACATACCGAAAAGTTCTTAAACCACGACAGAGCGAGCTGTTTGGCGCCATCAAACAGCAGGCCCCGGTAAAACTATTTTACCATACGGATGGCGCAGTTCGCCCGCTCATTGGGGATTTAATTGAGGCCGGAATCGATATTCTCAATCCGGTTCAATTTACCGCAGCCGGCATGGACCTCAAAGAACTTAAACAGGAATTTGGGCGCGATTTGGTCTTTTGGGGAGCCGGAGTTGACACCCAGGGGGTATTGGGGAGCGGTACCCCGGAAGAAGTGAGGGAGGATGTAAAACGCAACATAGAAACGCTTGCGCCCGATGGTGGTTTTGTCTTTGCCACCGTGCATGATATCCAGGCAAACGTCCCCCCCGAGAATATTATGGCAATGTGGAAAGCCTGGAAAACTTACGGCGTTTATAAATAATAAAAACCCTTGGGTACTAGCCGGCCCGGCTTTTGGCCCCGCATCGGTTTTTTACATTTTTCGGCGGCTCCGAGCAAACCGATATCGACGGCTCTGAAAACCGGGCCGGCGTACAGTTCCTCCTTGGATGGGCAAGTTCGGCACGCTATTGCTCCATTATTGGGTAGCGTGCCGGATTTTGCCTCTTAGGGAGTACCAGAATTTCCCAGTGCCTGTTGGTCTGGACAGGTGAAATGATCCCAAAAAACTCCATCTGTGCAGTTAGCTCATCTGAGTTTTTTGCAAAGTTTGAACCGATATTTTTTATCGCGATTGTGTCTTAATGGCACAGGTTGAAAAAATATGGCGGGAAATTATCGTGCAACACACAGCAAGTGCCACGAAGTTTGGGGCCATTATTTTTTTGGAACTGCCTAAACGAATTTTTTATTCGCTCAATCCTTAAATTCGTTGTCAAGTTGGGCCGGGCGAGGGCAATTTTGCGTTGCTACCGGCTTGATAATCGCCTCTGCCATTTTTTCGATTTTGTTAAACCCAGAGGGTATACAGTTTTGACACAACAGCCTTTGGCTTCAGACCTGCCTTGAACCTGCCGCAGGAATGACATTTAAGAAACACGCCCTTAGATACATTAGAGTTGTTCCCAAATAAAAAACAGAACGCTGATTACGCTGATCACACTGATTGACACAGATAAAAACGTAAAAAAATCAGCGAAAACCTGCGTCATCTGCGTTCTATTCAGAGGTTACAATTTATTCAGGAACAACTCTATTTTACGGAGTCAAATTTTGAACATCACCGTTGGCAGCGCTCCAAATTCCTGGGGTATTGAATTTGCAGAAGATTCCAACCAGGTTCCGTGGACACGTTTCTTAGATGAAGTGGCCGAGGCCGGCTACGAATGGATAGAGCTTGGCCCGCCGGGCTATCTACCAATCGAATACCCTACCCTAAGCGCCGAGTTAGACAAACGGGGCTTAAAAGTCTGCGGAACGTGGGTGATGCGCGATTATGAAGATGAGTCGCAATGGGCCTCAATAGAGGAAGAAGTATTGGCTAAGGGTGAATTACTGGTTGCTCTGGGGGCCGGGTTTCTGGTGTTCATTGACGATATTTATACTGATCGGGTAACCAGCAAACAGCGCTTACCGGCTGTTCTTGACCAAAACGCCTGGCGGCGGCTGATTGAAGCTATCCATAAATTCGCCGGCCTGATTCGCGAACGCTTTGGGCTCCAACTGGCCTTTCATCCCCACGCCGATTCTCACGTTGAATACGAGAAACAGGTTGAAACGTTGCTGGCCCAGACAGACCCCGGCCTCGTCTCCTTGTGCCTGGACATCGGCCATTTTGCTTATCGGGGGGGCGACCCAATCGACTTCATCCGCCGGCACCACCAGCGCATCCCTTATATGCATCTTAAAAATATTGACCCCGTTGTACGGCAAAAAGTGGAAGCGAAAAAAATCCCATTTGCCGAGGCCGTAACGATGAATATGTTCTGCGAACCTGCCCATGGGGTCATTGATTATTTGTCTCTGCGAGATATGCTTCGTGAGGTCAACTACAAGGGTTGGGTTGTTGTTGAGCAGGATATGTATCCGGCTCCGCCTGACAAGCCGTTGCCCATTGCCAAACGCACCCGCGCCTACCTCCGCAAAATTGGTATAGGGTAGGGGTAGACAAAATGGCAATGATAAACATTGGTGTTATTGGCTTGGGTCGAATGGGGCATATTTACTGTAACCATATCGTTCGCCGGGCTGATGAAGCTTGTTTGAGCGCTGTGGTTAGCAGCAGGCCGGAAGTGGCGGCCAAAGTAGCCGGAGAAAGCAGTAAGGCAAAAGCCTATACTGATTATCGGGATTTGTTGGCCGACCCTGCCATTGATGGGGTCATTGTAGCCGTCCACACCCACACCCACCACGATATTGTTATAGCGGCGGCAGAGGCGGGTAAGGCCATTTTTTGCGAGAAACCCATTGCCCTGACACTGGCAGAAACTGACACTATGCTTAAAGCCGTTGAGAAGGCCGGCGTACTCTTTCAAGCGGGCTTTATGCGCCGCTTTGATAAGGGATATGTGGCGGCTAAACGTAAAATTGAGGCCGGTGAAATTGGTACCCCCATTATGGCCCATTCCATTAGCCGGGATCCCAATTGTCCTGAACCCGATTGGGCTAACCCGGTTGCAAGCGGCGGTTTAATCCTCGATTTAGCCATCCACGATTTTGACATTCTGCGCTGGCTGATGAACGACGAAGTGGAGCGAGTCTACACCGAAGGCGGCCTGTTCAACTGCCCGGAACTGGCTCAGGTTAGCGATATTGATAACGCCATTGTTTCGTTGCGTTTTGCTCGGGGCGGTTTGGGTAATGCAGAAGCTTGCCGCAACGTTCAGTACGGTTATGATATCCGGTGTGAGATTCGGGGTACAGAAGGGGCGCTGCAAGTGGGATACCTGCGTGATACCCCGCTGTTAGCCCTGACCCGGCAGGGTGTTTATCACGATGTTGTGCCGTGGTTTGAAGAGCGTTTTAGCCCGGCCTACGGCACGCAGATTGACCATTTTGTCCAGTGCATTCAACGAGACGAATATCCAATTGTTGGCTTCGTTGATGCTAGGGTTGCCTTGAAAATCAGCCTGGCTGCCACCCAATCCTGGCAAGAAAGCCGGCCGATCAACGTGGTAGATGTTCAAGACATAAAATATGGGTGAAAATTATGATTAAAGTGGCCAATGCTCCCTGTTCCTGGGGAGTCATTGAAAGAACAAATGAAGGCGAGCGCTCTTTGGGCTATGCCCGGGTTTTAGATGAAATGCAAGCCACCGGGTTTAACGGCACAGAATTGGGCGATTGGGAATTTATGCCCACCGACCCCGTCGCGCTTAAGGCAGAACTTGAGCAGCGAAACCTCAGCCTGATTGCCTCCTGGGTTACGGCTGTGCTGATTGAACCGGCAGGCCATGCTGATAGCGCCGCCAGAGCAGTTTGTGCTGCTCACCTGCTGGCAGAAGTGGCGGGTGAAAGCCCGGTGATTGTGGTGGGGGATAACCTGTTTGCCTACAAAGAGCGCAACAAGATTGTGGGCCGCGTTCAACTTCAGGATAGTATGAACGACGAGCAGTGGCAGATTTTTGTTGATGGCGTCCATTACATCGCCAGGCGGGTGGCGGAAGAAGCCGGTCTTCGCACCGTGTTTCACCCGCACTGCTCAACCTGGATAGAGTCACCCGCCGAAGTTGAAAAACTGCTTAAGTTGACCGACCCGGAGCTGGTGGGCTTATGTTTGGATACAGGCCATTACACCTTTGGCGGCGGCGATTTGGTGGCAGCAGTGAGAAAGCATGCAGGCCGCATCAGACACGTTCATTTCAAAGATTGCGAACCGACAATTGCCGCGCAAGCACGGACAGAGGCGTGGGAATACAATTACGCCGTGGGTAAAGGGTTGTTTTGTGAATTAGGACAGGGAGAAGTAGATTTTACCGCCGTATTGAACGAGCTTAAGGCCATCAATTACGAGGGTTGGGTTGTGGTTGAACAAGACGTTTTGCCCAGCATGGGCAGTCCAAAAGAAGCGGCTCAACGTAACCGGAATTATTTGCGGAGCATTGGCTTGTAAATTTTGTATTCACTACCGGACACTTTTTCTAAAGTTTCTGATTTTACGAAAAAGAAGGCCGT
>CAYWSS010000170.1:0-9697 GCA_964460505.1 uncultured Caldilineaceae bacterium
GAAGTTAAGTCCTCCCCCCTCCTGAGGGGGAGTTAGAGGGGGGTAAGTAGTTACCAAAACAGGAGATAAAATGTCCGAACAAAAATATTGTGAAAGTTGTGGAATGCCGTTAAGAAAAGCAGAGGATTTTGGCGGCGGAAAAATGGATAACAAATATTGCGTCCATTGCACCGATGCCGAAGGGAACTTGAAATCCTACGAGGCGGTGCTGGAAGGGATGAAACATTTTGCGCTCCGGAATATGGGCGTGTCTGAGGGCGAAGCGCTGAAAATGGCCAAAGAGGGTATGGCCAGGCAGCCGGCCTGGCAGCACGTGAAAGCGTGAGGTTTTTTGATGGCTATTAACAAAGAATGGCATTTGGCAAACAAAATGCCAAAGAATGCAACGCTCGACCAGCGAATTGAATGGCATCTGGCGCACCAAAAAAACTGCTCCTGCCGGGGCACGCCCAAAAAAATACGTGCCGAAATCGAACGGTGCAGCTTGATTTCCAAATAAAATTGTGGCACAAAGCCTCTGGTCAATCGGCCGGAGGCTTTTGGTATAGCACTCCAGAAAAGTTTTCGCCCAACGATTTACGTATTACAGTATTACCCCACAACATTTGCGTTGCGCTTGCGGCGAGAATCATTTGTTAATTATTTATTGTTAATTTGCGGCTTGCCGCGCTATGCGTTACGTTTCCAGGTAATAAGCCAAAAGTTTGCATATTTTGTTGATCTGGAAACCGTTTGCCAGGTGCAGCAGCTTTTGGGAAAACGGCTTCATCGTTGGATTTTGTTTTTTCAGGATACCCAGTTGATCTTTCAGTTCAGCCAGGTCTCCTATTAAGGCCACCTGGTGCAGCATCTCCAGCGTTTCTACTGGCGGCAGAGCTATTTTATTCAATTTTTCAACAGCATCCTGCTCGGCAGCCCTGTCAGGGGTTTCATACTTCCATGTAATTTTGAGATGTTGCTCCAACAGGGCAAACAGTCGATCAGCTTCTATGGGTTTGGGTAGAAATGCGTTGGCTCCCATCGCCAGGCTTTTCTGCCGGTCTTCGTCATAAACGCTGGCAGAGGTAGCGATGATGACCATTTTCTGGTGCTGCGGCGAATTGCGTAATTGTTGGGTCAGGTCAAAACCGTTCATCACCGGCATCATTAAATCGACAATGACCGAATCCGGATGAAACTGTTGGGCTTTTTCTAATCCTTCCCGGCCGTTCTCGGCTTCCAGCAACCGCACGCCCGGCGGCAGCAGCAGATCCCGCAACACCATTCGGTTGAAGGGGTTATCGTCAACTATTAATATTTGCGGTGGATTTCCCTCGATGCCGGAAATTTGCCGGTAAGAGGGAATGGAGGAGTTGGGCAGGGGGCCTTCTGTTTCCGGGAGTTCCAGAGTAAACCAGAAGCGGCTGCCTTTGCCCGGTTTGCTGTCTACAAAAATGTTTCCCCCCATCAACTGCACCAACTGCCGGCTAATGGCCAGGCCCAGGCCTGTTCCCCCGGCCCGAAAACTTGCATCCCCCGCCTGCTCAAAGGGCTGGAAAATGGTCTGGATTTGTTCCTCCGGAATGCCCATGCCGGTGTCTTCCACTTCAAATAACAGGCAAGCCACAGGAAACTGATATCCGTCGGGCACGCTTGCTCCTTTGGTTACTGAGCCTGCCCGCTTTATCCGCAAAGTAACCTGCCCCCTGTCTGTAAATTTTACGGCATTACTCAGCAGGTTGGTCAGCACCTCTCGCAGCCGGGTTTCGTCGGCTTCTACGCCCGGGGGGAAATTGGGGTCAAATTCATACTTAAACAGGATATCTTTTTGTTGGGCGCGCATTTGAATAATGCTCACAATACTATCCAGCATGGCGTGGAGGTTAATTTTTGTGGGATTGAGCTGTAATTTACCCGCCTCAATTTTGGAAAAATCAAGAATGTCGTTGATGAGCGTGAGCAGGTGCTTTCCACTCTGTTCGATGATGGTTAGCCCGCTGAGTTGATTTTTATCAAGGTTTTTTGACCACCTGAGAATTTGGGTGTAGCCCAAAATCCCGTTGAGCGGGGTGCGCAGTTCGTGGCTCATGTGGGCCAGAAAGGCGCTCTTGGCTCGGTTCGCAGCCTCGGCTGCACTTCGGGCGGCTTCGGTGGTTTCTTCGGCTTCCACCCGGTCGGTAATATCCGCCGAACCGACCAGCAACACCGGCACATCGCCCAGCTTGATAGGCAACAGGTTTAGCAGCGTTACTTTTCGCCGGTTGGATGATGTTTTTATCTCCAGTAACCGGTTAACCACTTTGCCGTCTGTTTCAATATCGTGCAGGATAGCTTGCCGCTCTGTGGGATTACCATAAAGCGCAGGGGAAAAAGAGCCTGTTAACTGCTCCAGCGGGGTTTCTAAATAGACGGCCATCGCCTGGTTGGCCATTAGAATTTGGCCGTTATCCTGCCGGGAGATAAGCAGAGGAAATGGGTTTGCATCAAAAATACGGCGAAAATTCTCTTCGCTGAGGCGCAGCGCTTGTTTGGCCTGTTCCCGCTCAGTAATCTCCTGCGATAATTTTTGATTGGTTGCAGCTAATTCGGCGGTCCGTTTTTGAACCAACTCTTCCATCTGCTCACGGTACTGCCGCAATTCTGCTGACATGTTGTTTAGCGCACCGGCCAGTCGCCCAATTTCGTCATCGCTGTTAATAGGCACCGGGGCGCTTAAATCGCCGCGTCTGATAGCCTCTACCCCGGTGTGCAACACCGTTAACGGTGCGGCAATACGTTTTACCACATTACGAGCCGTTACCAGGGCCAAAACCACTGCAATAATTGCAACCGTTGCAAACAGCGTTACTGTATTTTTTAATACCCGCCGCGATTGTAACCGGGCCGCATAAACCCGGCCGGCCTCAAGTTCTTCAAAGTCACGAATGGCCCTGTGCAAGGGGGCCTGGTAATTTTCTGTTAATATCAATAGTTGCTGTTGGGTGGCCGGCCCCAGTTGGCCTTCGGTGTTAAATGTGGTCAGTGTCCGGTTTGCCTGCGAGCCAAACGCAATTAAAAATTGCCTGACCTGACTAATGGCAATGCTCTCATCTACATCGTTAGGGTTGGTTGAAGCAATTACTTGCTGAAGCAGCGCGTCCAGCTTTTTTTGCTGCGCAACAATCTGGCTGCGTAGACCCGGTTCCGTCGCGGGTTGGGCGGTGTAGCGGCGCACCATATCTGTAAGCACCAGGCTTTCTGACCGGATTTGGGTACTCAGGGCGGCGGTATCAACTCTGGCTGTTACCTGAGAAAGGGTGTTATCGGTAAATTGCACGGACAGGACAGAAAGCACGGCCATACTTACGGCCACCAGCGCCAGGATCCCAAAACTTATAATTAACCAGCGTGTCAGAGAGCGTTTAAAGATTTGCCGGATTGTGTGTATCACTTTATTGCCATGCCGCGTCAAGTTCTTGCTGGTAAACGGGAGCAATCTCGTCCATGGCTTCCTGCGGCAATTTTTCTCCCTGGGCAATCTGCCGTAAGGCTTCGCGATAGCGATCCCGGAGTTGATTGGAGATACCGGTTTGAGCTTCAAAAATACCATATTCAACCAGCCGGGCAATTGTCTCCCGGTTGGGTGTGGCAGCGTAGCTGGTGTTGCTGCGCCGCAGGCTGGGGGCCAACTGGTAGCCCGGCACATCTTTGGCTACCCGGGGGCCGGTAATATATTTGGCAAACTCGTGCGACGCCTTTAGTTTTTCCGGATCATCGGCGTTGTACACGGCAAACATGCCAAACGCGCCGGTGGTAACCAGTTGGCCCAACCGGCCGGTGGGGATGGGCAACACCTTTACCGGGAACCGTTCCTGTTCCAGCTCGGCGATGAAGGCAGGCATGCTCATAAACATAGCCGCTTCTCCGTTCCTGAATTGGGCCTGGGCATCTGCTTGCGAGACGGTTTCCGGGCCAGGCGGCGAAACCTGGTGCTCCTGATATAGCTGGGCTATTTTTTGCAGGCCGGAAACGGCTTCCGGTTGATTTTGCACAAAGCGTTTGCCATCCGGGCTGAGGATGCGCCCGCCGTCAAGATAAAACAAGGGATAGTACTGCATAGACCACCAGACCGAGGGGGCGGTAAAGCCGTAAACTTTGCTGCCGTCAGCTTGCTCAAAGGTGAGTTGCTCGGCGGCGGCTAAAAACTCATCCCAACTCCATGGATCCTCAATAGAGGGCAAGGGAACCCCGCGTTCGGCAAAAATATCCGTGTTGGCAAAGACGGAGAAGGCGACAACCCACAGCGGCCACGCGTAAATTTTACCGTTGACCGTAGCGGCTTGCAGGGCGTTGGGATAAAAGTCGGCGCGCTCCTCTGCCCTGAGATACGGCTCAATGTTAGACAACTTGCCCGCATTGCTCAACTTCAACAGGTTATCGGGGCGCACATTAAATACGTTAACATCCTCGCCCGACGCGAGAACCGCCTCCATTTGAGCGTCACCTGCACTATCCCACGGAACGCCCGCAATTTTTATCTTGATGTCGGGGTGGCGTTTTTCAAATTCTTCAACCGCTTTGGCGTAAATCACCGAG
Organism: uncultured Caldilineaceae bacterium; assembly: GCA_964460505.1. Lineage (GTDB taxonomy): Bacteria > Chloroflexota > Anaerolineae > 4572-78 > J111 > J095. Next base: position 4,555 of record CAYWSS010000170.1, read on the forward strand.
GTTACATCCGTGCCACCTTCTACGTAGCCGCGCTTGTAGAAGGTGATATTTACCGGCTCTTCCGGCGGCTTTGGGTTAGCGCCCGTACAGGCGTACAGTATTGCGCTAATCAGAATTAAAAAAACAAGGAGACGTTTTTTTAAAATATTCATCAAGATTTCCTCTGAATGAACTGCTGGTTAGATTATACTGCTTTTTCTACCCCAAGCATAACATCTTCGCCATCTACCCGCTCTTTGCGTTGGAAGGCGGCTTCGGGGATAAGCTGGTGGTTTATGCTCACTGCCAGCGTTTCAGTTTTAATGTAATCTTCCCACTGTTTGAAAACGCGGTTCACAAAGCCCTCGGCCTGATGGTACACCGCAATGCGGTCGCTGATGTCAAACCCGGCATCCTTGCGCATATTCTGGATGCGACGTACCAGTTCGCGGGCCATGCCTTCGGCAGCCAGTTTATTGCTGATGACGGTGTCTACCCCCACGGTAATAAGTTTATCGGCGGCCATGGCCAGCCCTGCGGCCGGTTCAGTTTGCACCAGAATTTCCTCCGGCAGCAGCTCGATTTCATGCCCCTCTACGGCCAGGATAACATTTTCACCGGCGGCCACTTTGGCGGCAATCGCATCGGCGTCTGCGGCAATGAGGGCAGCGCGGGTGGCAGGGATCAGTTTGCCCAGTTTCTTGCCCAGCAATTTGAGATTGGGCAAGAGTTTGTAGACCACCAATTCTCCGGCTTCGTTGACAAATTCCAGCGATTTCACGTTTAGCTCATCCTGCACAATGGCCGCCAATTCGTCGGACAGACCGGCCTTTTCGCCGGCGTGAACCAGGGCCCGGGCCAGCGGTTGGCGTACTTTCAACTGGGCGCTTTCGCGGGCGCTCAGCCCCAGGCCGGCAATGCGGCGGGTCAAATCCATCTGCTCCAGCAATTCCTGATCGATGGCCGACTCATCGGCTTCCGGCCAGTTGCAGTGATGCACGCTTTCGGGGGCGTTGCTGTCTGCGCCTCGAACCAGATTTTGGTACATAATTTCTGTAACAAACGGGGTGATGGGGGCCATCATTTTGACCATGGTGACCAGCACGTGGTACAGGGTGGCGTAGGCTGCATCTTTGTCGGCGTCGTGTTCGCTGCGCCAGAAGCGGCGGCGGCTGCGGCGAATGTACCAGTTGGTCAGGTCGTCCAGCAACCCCTGAATGGCAATTGTTGCCCGGAAGGCGTCGTAATTTTCAAAATTATCGGTGACGCGGGCCACAACTTCGTTCAGTCGGGCTAATATCCACCGGTCAAGTGGATTTTCGATTTTCGATTTTCGATTTTCGATTTGCTCGTCTTCAATCGTCAATCGTAAATCCGCAGGACTATAGTCGTCAATTGTAAATGCTGAGTTTTCAGGGGTCCATTTGTCCAGTTTGGCGTAGGTCACAAAGAAGTTGTACACGTTCCAGAATGGAATCAGGAATTGGCGGCGGGTTTCATCGGCGCGATGGTAGCCAAAGAGCAGGTTTTGCTCCGGCTTGTGGTTGCAGTACATCCAGCGCATCACATCCACGCCCATTTTGTCGGCGGCTTCGTTAAATTCAATGGAGTTGCCCCAGCTTTTGTGCATGGGGTGGCCATCTTCGGCCCACAGGGTGGCGTAGCCAAAGTTGCTCATAAAACTGGGGCTGGCGTCGATGATGCCGCCCATAACCAGCATGCTGTAAAACCAGTTGCGAAACTGGCCGGGGAAGCTTTCGCTGATCCAGTCGGCGGGGTACCATTTTTGCCAATATTCCGGGTTACGGCGATATTGCAGGGTGCTGAAGCTGACAATGCCGGCATCCAGCCACGGGTTGCCCACGTCGGTGGTGCGGCTCATTTTGCTGCCGCACTGGTTGCATTGCAGCTTGACGGCATCAATGTAGGGGCGGTGCGGCGTGTGTCCTTCAAATTCCTGATAGCCTTCCACTGCCCGTTCTTTCAAATCGATGTCGTCGGCCACCACGGTCCAGTTGTCGCAGCCGTCGCTGTCACATTCCCAGATGGGCAGGGCCAATCCCCAGTAGCGGTTCTTTTTGGAAATCATCCAGTCGCGCATATTTTTGAGCCAGTCCAGTTCCCGTTCCAACCCAAATGAGGGGATCCAGCGGATTTGGCGGGTGATGTCCGCCAACCGGTCACGCAGGCCATCCATGCTAATGAACCACTCGTCCACCAGCCGGAAGACCAGCTCGGTTTTGCAGCGCCAGCAAGTGGGGTAGCGGTGGGTGTACGATTCCACGTGATAGAGCAGGTCCTTTTCCTTCAAATTGTCGAAAATGGGCGTGGCGACATCACTAACCTGCATGCCGCTCAGCCAGTCGAAACCGTCCACGTACACGCCCTCGTCATCCAGCGGGGCAATGATGGGCAGGCCGTTTTCTTTGCCCAGCGCAAAGTCCTCTGCCCCTGCGCCCGGCGCGATGTGCACAATGCCGGTGCCTTCTTCTTCGCCCACCTCTTCCCAGGCGATGACCCGGTGCGCCTCTTTGCCGCTGATGGTGATGTCCTCGATCAGTTCTTTGATGGCGGTCAGGCCGCCGGGCATCTGTTGCGCGGGCAAATCGTCAAAGGGGCCGTTGTAAGTCCAGCCGAGCATATCTTGCCCTTTGAGCGTATCCAGCACCTTAAATTTGCTGCGCAGCATTTTGATAGTGCCTTTGCTCAGGTAGTGGATTTGGCCGGTACCGGCCATTTCTACTTTTAAGTAATCCAGGTCGGGGCCAACGGCGGCAGCCACGTTGCTGGTGAGGGTCCAGGGGGTGGTGGTCCAGACCAGCAGGAATTCGCCGGGTTTTTCGCGCAGCGGAAATTTTACAATAACGCTGCGATGGGTGATTTCGGCGTAACCGTCGGTCACAATTTCGTGCTGGCTAATGCCGGTGGCGCAGCGCGGGCACCAGGGCATCACGTCCGCGCCGCGATAAAGCCAGCCGTTTTCTTGGCACACTTTGAGGGCGCGCCAGATCATATAGTTGTTTTCATTAGAAAAGGTGTAGTAGCTGCCGCCCAGTTCCGGCATGCCCAGCCGGCCCACAACATCTTCCACGCTGCCGGTAACAGCGCCTTTCGGCCCGTCTACGGTGATTTCTTCGGCGGGGCCGGCGACAATTTTATCGCCCAGCCAGTTGAGTTGATCCTGATCGTTCCAATCCATCCAGTAGCCCAGCCGAATTGACTGGTTAGTCTGCACCCCGGAAAAGCGCAGCACGCGCTCTTTGCATTTGTTGACAAAATTGGCCACGCCAAATTCTTCAATATCCTTTTTGGATTTGAAGCCCATTTCTTTTTCTACTTCAACCTCAACCCACAACCCCTGGCAGTCGAAGCCCTGCTGGTAGCGCAATTCGTAACCGCGCATGCTCCGGTAGCGATTGTACAAATCTTTGTACGTCCGCCCCCAGGCGTGGTGCACCCCCATCGGGTTGTTGGCCGTAATTGGCCCGTCGATGAAGCTCCACTTTTTTGCGCGGCCCTGGTGCAGTTGGCGCAGTTTATCAAAAGATTGGTTGTCTTTCCACCAGTGCAGGGTGTCGCGCTCCAGCGCGGGAAAGTCCGGGTTTGAGGGCACGTCTTTAAACGGCATTTTTATTTCTCCTTTGTTGGTTTCTTACCGGTTGATACAGCCGCCCCTGAAATTCTCTTTGTTGTTTGTGTGGTATTGTTGCACATTCTTTTGAACTTTAACAGAGGCGTTCATATTGGTTAATCCCCAATTTCCAGCATGATCCGTTTATTAATTTTGCCTTTGCTTTTGTAGCCGGCCACTTTAATTTTGCCCACCTCACTGGTGTTGGCTACGTGCGTGCCGCCGTCGGCTTGCAGGTCGAGGCCCTCAATTTCCACGGTGCGCACTTCGGTGATGCCTTTTGGCAGCAGGTTGATTTTGGTGCGGATTAGATCCGGTATCTGGAAAGCTTCTTCGCGGGGGAGTACGTTTACATGGATGGGCCGGGCGGCGGTTATTTCTATGTTCAGCTTCTCTTCAATCTCGCTGACAAGCTCTTTTTTCAGCGTTTCAAATTCAAAATCCATCCGGCCTTTGAGTACGTCCATATTGCCGCCGGTCACTTGTGCCCTGTAATCTCGCCAAACGACGCCGCACAAAATGTGGAAGGCAGTGTGGGTGCGCATCAGGCTGTAGCGACGCTCCCAGTCGATTTTGCCGTGAACGGTTGTCCCTTCAGCCGGCGCATCACCATTGAGCCAGTGCCACATGTGTTGTTCCTGGCGCTTTACTTTTTTCACCGGAATATCGTTAATCCAGCCGTAATCACAGGGCTGGCCGCCGCCACCGGGATAAAAGGCGGTTTTGTCCAGGGCCACGGCGTTTTCTTCCAGATTCACAGCCATCACCGTGGCCTCAAATTCTTTTAAGTAAGCATCAGTGTGACAGAGTAGTTTGGTCATTTTTTCCTCCTGAAAATAAAGGGGTTAGGGGTTGGGAATTAGGAGTTAGGGAAAAGCTAACCGCTTCGAGCAATTCCTGATTCCTATTGAAGAACATAATCGAAAATAGAAAATCCGGCTCTACAGGATTTTGCAGGATCAAAGTAAAGAATTTGCCACGAATTGCATTAATTAACACGAAAAAAATAAAAAATTAGTGTAATTCGTGGCAGATAATACGTTTTTTATAGAGCGATCCTGCAAACTACCAGAGCGCCGAAAATCAAAAATCGTAAATAAAAACTCCCGCCCCAATATGGGACGAGAGCATAATAAGCTACCCGCGGTACCACCCAATTTAGTGTTTCCACTCGCTTTGCTGCTTACGGGACAAACTTTGTCCATCCGATAAGCGCGCCCCGGTAACGGAGGGTAAATCCGGCTGAGCTTACTCAAATCAAGTTTGGTGAGTTGAGTGAGTTTGGTGAGTTGAGTAAGTCGGCATCCAATAACTCACTCAACCCATTTAACTTTTTTAACTCACCGAGCTTTTTCTTTTTTCGGTCAGCGGCTCTGGAAGGATTTTCTGCAAGGTTTGTGCATCCGGCTCACACCACCCCGGATTCGCTGAACACGGCAGCTTGCGTACTTGTTTCCGTCTTTGCCTTTAGTTATAGCATTCCAGAAAAGTTTTCGCCCAACGATTTACGTATTACGTATTGCGTAAAGAAGG
>CAYWSS010000171.1:0-9693 GCA_964460505.1 uncultured Caldilineaceae bacterium
TTGCTCAGCTTTTTTGGTTGTAAAAAAAGGCTCAAAAATGTGCGCCTGCGTTTCTTTACTCATGCCGCAGCCGGAATCACTAATGGTCAGCAAAACGTAATGGCCGGGTTGCGCCTCCAGATGCCCGGCCACGTACCCCTCATCCAAAACCACATTGCTGGTTTCAATGACCAGGTTGCCCCCCTCAGGCATGGCATCGCGGGCATTAACCACTATGTTGAGAATGATCTGTTCCATCTGGGCCGGGTCGGCATTAACCGGCCACAAATCCGGCAACAGGATGGTTTGCATCTCAATGTTTGTCTCGATAAGACGCGCCAACATCTTTTTAGTGCGGGTGACCATGCTGTTCAGTTTCAGTATTCTTGGCTCAATGGTTTCCTTGCGGCTGAATACCAGCAATTGGCGGATCAAATCGGCGGCTCGCTGGCTGGATCCCGACACCTTGTCTATCATTTCGTAGGAGGGGCTGTCCGGGGGCAGGTCATCCAGCACCAGTTCGGCAAAGCCGGTGATGGTGGTTAAAATGTTGTTGAAGTCGTGGGCAATGCCCCCCGCCAGTTGGCCAATTGCTTCCATTTTTTGGGCCTGATGATACTGCTCCTTCAGGCGTTGGTGCTGCTCGTAGAGGCGAAATTGAGCCAGAACCCCGCTCATCTGTTTGGCCACATTCCATGCCGGCGTTACCTCCTCTGATGAAAAATTGCGCTGCTGCGCGGCCTCCAGAACCAACCACCCTGCCGCCTTCTCTTCTATAATCAGGGGAATAATTAAAAGTGATGTTGTGTCTTTTAGGCGCACAATACCATGACCTGGGGTGAACCGGGCGTCGTTCTGGACATCGTTAATGGTCAACGGTGTTTTGCAGGTGAGCAGGTGTTGGAAAATTGAGTCATCTTCAATCGACATGCTGGAATCGTGGTTATTGAGTGACGATGAAATCTCTCCGGTTCGATATTCTGCCACAATTGTGGCTGATGCGGCGGCCACGTCGACGAGAATGGTGGCCGCTTGCGGCACATCAAAGGCCAGAGCCAACTCCCGGCACATAGTTTTTAGAATTTCGTTCTGTTCCACCGCCGAGGTTGAGGCGGAAATAACCCGATTGAGCAAGGCCAATTCACGATTACGGCACCGAAGCTCATTTTCTGCCCGCTTGCGTTTGGATATGTCTTGCCACATACACAGCAGCGTGGGAATAGTGCCGTTGTCGGCTCTGCTTAAACTTAGTTCGATATCGACCGGTTGGCCATCGCCGGTGGTAAGCGCCCACTCAAGAACCACTGGGTGACCGGAATAGGCTTTTTTGAGAATATCCAACATTTTTACCCGCGAAGATGCTCCATCGGGTTGGAGTGGCGGAGACAAATCCTCAAGGGAGTGACCAACAACCTGATCTTTGGAACAGTTAACCAGGTTGAGGGCAATTGGGTTGCACGCAATGAATCGGAGCCCCCGAATTATTAAAATACCGTTTGTTGTCCGTTCAAGCAGGTTGCGGTATCGATACTCTCGCGGCCACAACGTGTTCTTTTGCGGCAACGAGCGGTTATTAGTCTGCGCCTCTAACTCTGCTACCCTGAGGCGCATTTTTGTCAGTTCGGCCAAAAGCTGCGCTTTGGTTTTTTGTTTAATCTTCATACCAACGTCTCCCTGATTACGTTTTCCATCCGTCAATCTTGTCATCTTGCTGCGTTTAAACTGTAATGGGCGGCCACTCTTAGCCATACAGAAACGATGATGTTGAGAAGAATCTATCCGCTGGGTGGTAACAGGGTTTTGTATTGGGTCGTGGTTAAGTGGTTGTTGCGGATACTCCGGGGACAAGCTAAATAGTAACTGGAAAATTCGGGGTGATCTATTTTACCTCTATCAAAATAATACCACACCTGGAGCCAGGAGTCTGTGTGCTGCCAAACAGCAGGGGTGTGCGCCAGTTAACAGTGTCGCCAGAAATATCAGGAAACAACCTGAACGATGATTGCCAGAACCAGAATGTGAAAAATCTGGTCGAGCACCACGCGCAGCCACGGCAAATCGCTCTGCCGATAAGAGTGCATCCAGGCATCAACCACGGTCGTGGCATCGGTGAGCCAGTGGGATACAAACACAATTGCCCCCACCGCAAGGTAAAAGGGAAGAGATTGGCTTTTTATCCCGGAAAGCCAGAGGGCGCAGAGGATACATCCCGTATAAATGGCAAAATGGGCCATGCCGGGCGAGGTAAAGAGACTTTGTTTTTTGCCCGTGGCCATCCAGTCATTTTGCAACAGCCAATCGCCGATGAGATGGCCAATTAATAACCAGGAGAAGGTGCTCAAAGTGTTCACCGGATTTCATAGAGGATTTACCATAGCATAACATCCAGAGCCGCAAAAGCCTGTGCGCCAGAACACAGACTGATCGTGAATTAGTTAACTGTACCGCACCCCTGTGTTGCACAACACAAGCTCCGTGTGTCGTAGGACACAGCGATTCGGTATCTAATTATGTACAATGATAGGCGAGGGTGGTTTAGCAATTTGGTTGCCATCCGGCTGAGTAAGATATCTGGTACTTTGGGAGGACCGGGGGGACGGGGAGCAGGCAATGCTTCCCGCCCCTTCCCGGTTGGGGCCAAACATCTCTTCCGTTTTTTTGAATGTTGCTTCACAATTAACTGATGGTATAATATGTAAGCTTTCTCCTGACATCACCTGTTGCCTTTTTCGATGTTGTGGTTGACCCACCGAATCGCCGGTGCCCAACTATTCATTCCCCAATCTGGCCGCCCGGCCTCAAATCTCTTGTTGGCGAACCAGTAGTCAAAAATCTTAATAAACTGTTAAATCCGGATCAAACAAAATGTATTCATTATCTAATGACAACGGTATGTTATCCAGACGGATCACCTTTTTAAAAAAGGTGCCCCTGTTTGCCAATCTCAGCGATGAAGATTTGGGTATAGTGGTTAACGGTTTTCGCCTCAGAGAATATGCCAGAGACGAAATTATCTTCCGGCAAGACGATTTTAGCCGCGAATTATACGTTATTGTTACAGGCAAAGTACGCGTTTTCAGGATTAGCCCGTCAGGCAGCGAGACCTCGATTATAATCTTTTCCAGGCATGATGTCCTGGGTGAATTTGCCGCTATTGACGACCGGCCCCGCTCGGCTGCGGCCAAAGCTATTGTCCCCACAACTATGTTGCAAATGATGCAGGATAAATTTTTGCAACTGATGCGGGCCATCCCGGATTTGTCTATTGCCATGTGCCGCGTGCTGGCCGACAAAATTCGGTGGACCGCAGCCTATGCCGAAACGATTGCCCAGTACGACGCCGCCGGGCGGCTGCTTCATATTTTGCTGCTTTACAACGAGCAGATGGGGCAGGAGACTGAGATAGAAGGTCGATACGAATTGGACCTCTCCCTGAACCAGACCGATTTGGCCACGCTGGTGGGTGCCCGCAGAGAGTGGATCAACCGTATTCTGGGAGATTGGCGCAAGCGGGGGCTTATAAAATTTGAGGCCGGAAAGATTACCATTCTGGATCTACCCAAAGTGGTAGCAGAGCGCGATAGCCGGATAGAGGCGCATGTTGAGGGTTGGTAAGGATCGTGGGCCAATTAACTTCCCGGTTTCAGAATACACAATACACAATGGGATAATAACCGTTCAGCCCCCCTGTCATTCCCGCACGTATTAAGCGGGAATCCACAGACTGCACGCATAGATTCCCGCTAAAAGCATGCGGGAATGACATAATTCTGGTAGGGGGTGAACGGTTACAATGGGATAATACCCAATTAGCAAAACAGGGAGGTAATTTATCATGACTGTTTGGGAGGATCGTTTCCAGGCGCTTGAAGAATCTATAAAGGGTTACAGAACTTTGCTTGGAAAGGTAGGCTGGGCAACTGCGCCGAGGCAGAAAACATTATTGTGTTTGTTGGAACGGTTGCAGGCATTTGGCAGCAACCAATTTAAGTTCTTTAACGATGGGTTCACGACCCATACCGGGTACAAACTAAAACCGTCAGACGGATTTCCCGCCGAGTTTGTATTCAAGGTAACTTTGGATCAGATAGAATCTGATTTAGCAGTTATCGAACGGATCGTGAGTCAACGGGTTTTGGGAGGTCAGGTATCTACGGAAATAACGGGTACGCTTGACCAGGCCGACAAATTGGCTATGCTTGCACTCCAGCCCTTTTCCGGTGCGGGGCACCCCATAGAGGATGGTGCAACCACCGTAGTTACATATTTTAACAAATATCCATCTATCAGAATTGTACCCTATGCACCGGTGATGGTAATAGGCATCCCCTATTCTGCCAGAAATATGTCCATTGGCGCCACCGTATTCCGTGATCTTCTGGGCTTGACCCATGAGGTGGGCCACTACGTTTACAGGCGGGGTAGTACATATTATGGCGGGCAGCTCACGTCGCTGGCCGAAGTTCTCGGCCAGAGATTGGCGGGTCTGCCGGATATTCCCGATTGGGTGTTACATTGGAAGGAAGAAATATTTGCCGATGTATTCGGCTGCCTGGTTGCGGGGCCTGTAATGGGCCTGTCCGGCCAGGATTTGGCGCTCACCTCCTCCGTTCGGGCATCGGGCAAATTTCTGGGAGATTTTATCCGGGATGATGGCGAGCATCCGGTTCCTGCCGTGCGCCCGTATCTTTATATAGATATGCTTGCCCGGAGGAATTATCCAATCTCTTCGCAAAAGCTGGACGAGCGGTGGTGTGGTTTTGTAGGCAAGCGCTCTACCACTGTATTTAAGCCGTATCACTCCGGAGCCAACGTGCGTATTCCGGTTCCGGAAGCTCGCACCGCAATAAATGCGGTGGTAGGACAGGTATTAGACATTCTCCTGCCCTATTATGCTCCGGCCCCAACCGGCACCTGGACCACCGAATTGGCAGCAGTGGACGATGTAGAAATCCTGTATACGCAATTTAAAGATACCATCACAAACCTGGTATCTAAAATGACTGTTTCCGATCTGCCGGATCCCTGTTTGCCGGCTGCCAACCTTTGGGAAGAATGGATAAAACAGGAAAAATTCTTTCCCTCCTCTTCAGATTTGCTGCCGCCGAAGGTGCCTGAAGAAATTGAGGCCGGCCTTCCCGGTAAATCAGAGGATTTGGAACAGGAACCCGGGGATACCTGGAACAAGGTTTTGGTTGCCGGTGGCTGGACAACCAGAGTGGGTAATCACAATGGTGGCTCTTGATTGAATGACCGGTAAATCTAAACATTAGGGCAGTTTTACGTGTGCCCAACGAGTTTGGGCGCGCGTAAAAAAATCAATCCGGTCTTCCGATTACCCTGTTTTCTTGAATTTTTCCACAATTTCCCGATTGACGGCAACATTCTCCAAAAATGATTGGCGCAGGAGCGGAGACGTAATTTTACTTGCCCGGCTCATAACCAACCTGTGAGCTGCCGCTAAGGCGGTTTTTGCTTGTTGCCCTTTTCCGGCAGCCAACATTACCCGATAGATAATGAAATAATCTCGTTGAGGGAATTCCGGCCCTTCGCCTTTACATTCCTCCAAAATTGCCAGAGACTGCTGAGCAAAGTACAGCGCCTCAGATAATTCTCCAGCGTTCAGGTGAGCGGCAGCCAGCGTGGCAAAATCGTCTGCGGTTCGCAAGCGCAGGTTTAACGCTTTTCGCAATTTTAAGGCTGCCTGAGCTCGTTTTACCGCCAACTTCAGATTGCCCGCCTGCAAGCTGACACTGCTTAGATAACTGAGAAAAAATGCTTCCTGGTGCTTATTACCGGCGGTCTGCATCAATGCCAGCCCTTGGCTGAGAAACTTTTCCGCCGCTCCTAAATCGCCTTGATCTCGTTTGACTAATCCCAAACTGCACAACAGGTGAGAGGACTTTGCCGCTTCTACCCCAATTTCCCGGGCCAACTGCAAACCTTGTTCCAAACACGGCTGGGCCTCTGCCAAAAGCCCTAATTCCTGGTAAAGAATGCCCATGCTGTTCCACACGCTGACCTCTTGCCAGCGGTTGCCGGTTGCCTGCAAAATAGTTAGCGCCGCATCCAGATACTCTTTTCCCTGGCTATAGTCACCGGCATCAATATTAACAATGGCCAAATTATACAAACTTGATCCTTCTCCGGCGCGGTCGCCAATTGCTTGCTGAATGGCGAGCGCCTGTTGCTGATAGCCTCTGGCTTCGGTAAATTGACGCTGGTGAAAGGCCGTGGCCCCCAGATCGTTGAGCGTTTTGGTTTCTCTGTGGCGATCCCCGCTGGCGCGACTTAAGGTTAGCGCCTGTTTGTAGCAAGCGCGGGCCTTGTCAAATTCTCCCTGTTGGCGATTCACCATGCCCAATCCGTTGAATGCGTGTGCAAATGCTTGCAGCGTTTTGTTGGGATAGGTTTTCTCATTTTGAAATAAAGCTAAGGCCTGATTATACCGGCTTTTTGCGCGTTTGTGGCTACCCTGGCGGTAGGCAATAAGACCGAGTTGGGCCAGACACCGTACCTCGCCGGTCAGGTTGGCCAAGGCCCGCCCGGCTAATAATGCCTGTTCAATTGCGTTTTTAGCCTGCTCGTAGCTGCTAACAGCCTCAAAATATGCCCCTTGCAGATAGGTTACTTCAAAATCGGGGGCTTCAGAATTGGCTGCCAAATGTTGCAGCCCTGCCGCTTCCTCCTGTCGCCGCCCTAAAATATGCAGAACCTGCACCTGGTTTTGACGCCACGGCCACCGCTCCTCCAGTGCCAGGGCCTGGTTGTAATAATTCAGGGCGGTTTCGTTGGCATACTCGCGCTGGGTTTTGCGTGCGGCTTTGTCCAGATAGCGCAAGGTTTTATGGCGCACCCCGCTGCGCCGAAAATGGTAAGCCAGCCGCTCAACCGCGTCTGCCTGTAACTGCTCCACGGCCTCGCCTACGGCGCGATGCAGTGCGCGCTGCTGGCTGTCCGGCAAGGTTTCGTAGATGGTTTCCTGAATAATGTGGTGTTTAAAGGCATACGTCAGGTGGGTGGTGTCTGTCTCCAGGCGAATAAAATCCCGGGCCTCCAGATTACGAATTTGCTCCAGCAGAACTGCCGGTTCCGGTTGCGCAGGGTGCGCCTGGGCCAGCACATCCAATTCAAAATTGTAGCCAATGACGCCGGCTACTTTTAGCGTTAGCCGGGCGGCTTCTGTTAAATGGTCCAGGCCGGACAGGGCCAGTTCCTGGATAGAATCCGGGATACCCAGATCTCCTGCGGAGGGGAGTGCTTCTTGAACCAACAGCCACTCATCGTGGCGAATCCCCCGCCGTAAACAATTAGCTTCGCGTAGAGAATTAAATATCTGCTCGGACAGAAACCAGTTTCCACCACCATTACGGCGAAGGCGATCTGATTTTTTCATGGCCTCTGTCAGCTCCCGGGCAAAAAATGGATTACCCTGCGACAACGTGTGGATCAAACTCAAAGCCAGGGGCGCCGGTTCACCCTCTAACTGCTGCGCGGCCAGCTCTTTTACCTCCTGCCGCGAGAGTTCTCCCAGATCTACCTGGTGGTAGTGGGGAAGGTGACCTAATTCCGGCAGCAGCGGCTCCTGGCGGGGGCGCTGCACCAACAGCAGCAAACCGGGAAGCCGGGCGATAATTCGGGCTACGGCCATGACCAAATTTTGCGATGATTCATCCATCCAGTGAATGTCTTCCAGCAGAAGCAGCAGGGGGCGAGAATCGGCCCAACTCCGAATAATGTCAACGGCCAGCGAAATGAGTGCCTCCTGACGGAGTTGGGCATCAAAAGCAGCGGTGGTTTCATTGTCGGCAATGGGCAGGCCCAGTAAATCGCCCAGCAGCGGCAGCCGTAACAGCCATGCCGGATTGCTCCGCTTGACCACGCTTTCCACCTGGGCAATCTGGCGGGCGGCCAGGCTTTCTTGATTGCCGCCCTGCAACGGCCGCTCGGATAAATCGAACAGGGTTCGGAAAATTTGCCGCCAGGGATGGTAAGGAATTCCCTGATTATTACTTTGGCAGGCTCCCGCTGCCACGTGCAAATCCCGCTCCAGAGCGTGTTTTGCAAACGTTGTGGCCAGGTGGCTCTTGCCCACGCCGGCCACGCCCTCCACCCGCAGGATTTGCCCGGCCCCGTTCAGCGTGAATTCCAGGATCTGCTTCATCAGCGCCCGCTCTTGAGAGCGGCCAACCAGGGGGGTGACGTAACGGGCCAAAAATCTGCCCGGCGATGGCTGTCGCCGGCCGGTTACCGCCAAGACGGCCACCGCCTTTTGTTTGCCTTTGAGCATGACCGGGCCTATCGCTTCCCATCGAAAATCTCCGGCAACAGCAGCGGCAATGCGCCGGCGGACAATAATTTGCCCCGGCTCAGCATATTGCATCAATCGCGCCGCAACATTTACTTCATCGCCCAAAACGCCGTAGGTTCTGCGGGTGGGGCTGCCGTACGCGCCGGTCCACATCCGGCCCCGGCTAATTCCAATTTGCGCCTGGTCCTCGAAACCCAACTCCGCCGGCAGCGACCGCAGTTCGAGGGCCGCGCCTACCGCCCGGCTGGGATCATCGTCGTGAGCCAGCGGCGCGCCGAACGCGGCATACAGAAAACTTCCCTTTTCGCCAATGGTGACCTGAAGCAGGTACCCTTTGTATTGAGCCAAAACGTTTTGCACCAATCGAATATAGGTATCCAGTTTTTCTCCTGCAGCATCATCCTGATCGTAATCGAGGTTGCCAAATTTCAGGAACAGGACCACCGCCGGGCGAATCTCGGCCAGAAATCGCCCCCGACCGGCCCGCAATCTTTCATAGACGGGGGGCAAAATCCAGGGGCGAACCTCGGACTCCTCAAGAGCATCTTCCCCGGCGATGTCATTGGCCGGCAGGGGCGTGGAAGGCGAAGCCAATCCGGTTACAACGGCAAAACGATGGCTATTTTCGATGTTGTCTTCATGTTGTGATTCTTTCTGTTGTCGCCATTCGGCTACGGTTATTTGGTCGCCGAGATCGGAGATAATTTGCGACTCAATAACAATCTCGCCCTTCCGGGCCACCTTTTCAGCGCTATCCAGCCGATCCAGCGTGGCGCCGGCCAGCGCATCGATGTAAGTAATTCTTGGGTCGCCAACGCGAAATCGCCGGATTGGCCCGGCAACAATCGCGACCTTTATCTTGAGTGACAGAATTTTTTCGGAGGGTAATTTTACAGCGGCCACCTGTTGAATGGCTGCCTGCATGGCCAGAGCGCACGTGGTGGCCCGCCGGCCGGCCTGCGGCAGGGTATCATCGAACCAGCAAGTGATGGCATCGCCGCTAAAACCAACCACGCTGCCGCGCTGCCGGTGGACTTCGGCGATGAGCAGGCTGTACACGGCGTTGAGCTGCGTGGTCAGTTCAGAAGCCCCGCCCTTAGGGCCAAGTTCCGAAACCAGCCGGGCCGCCAGCGGGGTGAAGCCGGAGATGTCGGCCAGCAGCACCGCGCCCACGGCCCGATCCGGCAAAGTTTGGTGGTTGGCCATGGCTCTGCGGCGATCGAGAGGAATAAAAGCAGCCGGCGATTCCTTGACGCCTGTTTGAAAGAGGCCATTTTTTTGGTTTGCGGTCACTGTACTCCTCAGAGGCGCTGAAGTGGTATTGTAACCGTTCACCCCCCTCCAACCTCATGCGCATCAAGCTAATAAAGTGGGCAACAAATGGATAAAAAGCTGAATTTTTG
>CAYWSS010000172.1:0-5343 GCA_964460505.1 uncultured Caldilineaceae bacterium
TAATTAACAAATGATTCTCGCCGCAAGCGCAACGCAAATGTTGCAGGATAATACTATAAGTTAAATAATTATGTAACACGATAGGGGCGCGGACAAGTTTCTCCGGCAGAGTAAACCGGGGGTATTTAGAGGAATGACGCTGGATTTATGGCGAAGGTAATATGAAATGTTAGGTAACATCAGAAAACAGCCCCAGGCATGGATTATTTCTTGTGGCTTATGTCTGGAACAAGTGTAAAAGTGACCGCACTTATCTCTAAGGAACCGGGATTAAATAACTTGTGCATTTGAAATATGTCATTTCGAGGAGGTACGACGAGAAATCCCTGAGACCTCTGTTTGTAAGCCGACTCTGTGGGAATTTCTCCCTTCGGTCGAAATGACATGCACAAGTTATTTAATTCTCATTCCTAAAGGACTTTCTCAGAAACAAAGGTAACCGTTTCCCCCCCTCCAACTCCCCCCTCGTGAGGGGGGAGTGTTTTTAAACTTCCCCCCGTGAAGGGGGGGAATGAGGGGGGTGAACGATTACAAACAAAGTGCCGGCCACTTTTACTGAACATTAGTCTTTCGTGTAAGCGCAAGTTATCCCCATTTCGACATAACTTATCCACAGATATATATAGGGTTATCCACAAAAACGAGGAATTTCGTTAAAAAAAATTAAAAAATGGCTCTATGCGGAGCCACTGAATAGATAGATTTGTGAAAAAAAATCCGGCTAATAGGGGGGGGTGTTTGAATAGATTATTTCTCTGATAGCCAGCATTTCACGCCGGAGTCTGTCGTTTTGCTCAATCCGGGAGGCAATCCTTTCCCAGCCGTGCATAATTGTGGTGTGGTCGCGTTTCCCTAAATATTCTCCAATGTGGGGTAATGATGCGCCGGTTTCTTCTCTGGACAGGTACATAGCCATTTGCCGGGCGGCAGATACATCTTTGCTGCGCCCCCGGCCAATCAATACATCCGGGTCCATTCGATAAAATTTGGAAACGGCAATAACCACCTGCTCTACGGTCAGTTCGGCCTGTCGAGAGACAATATCTTGCAAAGCGTGCGTGGCCAGACCAAGATTTATGGGTTGGCGAAGCATAGCGCCGTGAGCCACCACTTTATTGAGTGCGCCTTCCAGTTCCCGAATATTGTTTTGAGCTCTGCGGGCAATAAATTCCATTACATCGTCTGGCACTGTGGCTCCCAAAGAGTCGGCTTTAAAGCGCAAAATAGCAATACGGGTTTCCAGATCGGGGGGCTGCACGTCTGCCAGTAGGCCCCATTCAAACCGGGACCGCAGCCGGTCTTCTAAGGTTGTAATTGCTTTGGGGGGGCGGTCACTGGTAAGCACAATTTGTCCGCCCGAGAGGTGGAGGGCGTTAAATGTGTGAAAAAACTCTTCCTGTGTACTTTCTTTACCGGCAATAAATTGAATGTCGTCAATGAGTAGAAAATCTGTGGTGCGATACTTTTCCCGAAAGGAGTCTGTCGACTGCTTTCGGATAGCGTTGATTAAATCGTTGGTAAACGTTTCGGACGTGGTGTAAATTACCCGTTGCCCCTGAGTTATGGCATAGTGCGCAATTGCCTGCAAAAGGTGGGTTTTGCCCAGGCCCACCCCTCCATATAAAAAGAGGGGATTATAGGCTTCTGCCGGACGCTCTGCCACGGCCAGCGAGGCCGCATGCGCCAATCTATTTGAGGCACCTACAATAAATTGATCAAACGTATATCTTGGGTTTAACATTAGCCGATTATTGCCTCCTCCGTTGTGTCTATGTTTTCCATTTGAAAAGGGGGGGACAACTGGTTTCTGCTTTTGTTCCGGTTGTGGCCCTAAAACAGGCGGCTCCGTTGATGCTTGCCCATTATCATTATCTACCGCAAAGTAAATATCTACAGAGCGCCCTAAAACAGTGGCCACGGTTCGACTAATTGTATTGGTTAACCGGTTTTCCAGCCAATCTTTTGCAAAATCATTTTTTGTGCCTATTATCAGTGAATCGCCATTCTGTGAAATGATGCGCGTGTCCTTAAGCCATGTATCAAATGTGGCCCGGGTCATCTGCAACTGAAGTTGCCCCAAGGTGGTTTGCCATATTTGGTCAGTTTTGAGGGCCATTGTTTTTGTCTCCCTTAAGATAACACAAAAATGTAACTACTTAGGCACACACCTTTGTAACCGCTATAGCAGCGCCTTTTTGCCGTTTTTACCCCCCCTCAATCCCCCCCGATTCGGGGGGGATTGAGGGGGGTAAGTAGTTACATTACGTAAGGTCTTTTCTCTCGTTCCCACGCTCTTGCGTGGGAATACGTAATACACAATATTTGCTTGTTATTTTGAAACCGGCACAAACAGGTGATTTAACTGTTTGCTGATGGTCACTTCCGCATCCAGCACGCGGGCGTAAACCAGCCCGCCGGCATCGTGAGTGATAATGTCCGCCACCAGCTTGCTGTCGGAACTGGATTTTACCTCCATCGACACGTAGCTGGTTTCACCAAACGGAATGGGGCGATACTGCTCGCCGCGGCCGGCTTGCAGCGGCAAGCTGCCCGCCTGATGAAAATGCCTGGCCCAGATGACCAGACTCTGGAATTGGCCGTCGGCAATGAAGGGATTAAAATGCCGCACCTGAAATTGGCCCTGCTGCGCCGGCGAAATTTCCGGCAGGGCGCAGCGCATGGTTACTTTCTGCGGGCTGATGTTCAGCACCCGCTCAACCCCCTGAAAACAAGGGCCGTGAAACAGGGTGCCATTTTGATACAGTTCTGTATTTAGAATTGGCCCGGTTTCCGCGCCGTCAAAGGCAGGGTACAGCGGGGCATCGGGCAGGGTTTGTTTCAGCGTAATTTCGGCCCGGTAGTGATAGCGGGGTTTTCCGTCCGGGGCAGTGCTCCGGATCACGGCCTTAAATGCCACCGTGCCGCCGCTTTTTTCAGTTTCTTCCAAATCCAGAATATATTGTTTGGCCGGGCCGGCGGCGTCATCAAAAACAATGCCCTTCAACACCTGATAGTTGTCGCAACTAAACATGTGGAAGCCGGGATACAGTTGCTCGCATACATTGCCCATCCAGGCAATGGCGCACACGGTAGGCAGCACCGGATGGTTGCCGATAACGTGGTCTTGCAGGAAGGGGTTCGCCTCCAGACTCAACATGCGGTGAACGCGATGCGTGCGCAGGGCAGCGTCCTGATTTTGGCCTGTAAAAAAGAGCGGCCCGCCCACCACAGTCTGCATCACATTTTCGTTGGCCGGCAATAGTTCATCGGCCAGAATCCGGGCGCCAACATCCACCGGAATAACCTCAATGTTGCGCTCTGCAAAAAGTTTCTTCAACGCCGGCGTCACCATCCCCCCGTCCCACGGCCCCCAGTTGATGGACACCACGTGGCAGGCGGGCTGCTGCTGTTTTACCCAATAGGCGGTTTTGTTGAGAATGTCGTTAGCCAGCGCGTAATCGGCCTGGCCCACGTTGCCGTAAAATCCGGCCGCGGAAGAAAAGAGGACCAGGTGCTTGAGCTGCTGCGCCGGAACCGCCGCCAGCAGCGCCTGGATGCCCCCAATTTTGGTGGCGTAAACCGCCTCAAAATCCTGTTCGGTTTTCTTTTCGATGAGCTTGTCTGACAGTACGCCCGCGCCGTGAATGATGCCGGTTACTGCGCCCAGGCGGCCGGCGGCGGCTGAAAGTTGCGTTTGCAGGGCCGGGGCATCGGTTACATCCACGCTCAAATATTCGGCCTGCCCGCCGGCTTGGTGGATAGCTTGCAGCGTATCTTCAATTTCCCGCTTCGATTTAATGCCACGCGCCAATTTTTGCACGGCTACCGGGGTCGGTTTTTGGCCGTTGGCTTTCAGGTGCTCCATAATCAGCCGTTTCAGCGCGGCTTCATCGGCGTAGTCGCCCAGCCACCGGGTGTCAACCTTGGCCATGGATGAGCGGCCCAGCAGGATAAACTTGCAGCGATGTTGCTGCGCCAGCCGGATAACGCATTGGGCGGTAATGCCCTTTGCCCCGCCGCTGACCACAAAGACAGACCCGGAGGTAATTGATTTACGATTTACGATTTCTGATTTACGATTGTTTGTTGTGTTGTGAGCCACCAGGGTGGTGCGGCCTTGTTGGCCGTAGCCAACTTCGGTAATCAGGCGATTGGGGTCGTGCAGTTCTGCCAGGACAAATTGGGCGATTTGCGTGGGGTCAATGCCGGGATGCAGGTCGATGGCCCGGCAAAAAACCTGCGGCCATTCCAGATTCATTGTTTTGGTCAGGCCAAACAGCCCCCCGTCAATGGGGTTGAAATTGAGTTCACCACTTAACCCAAACTCGCCATCCAGCCGGGCCACCGTCAGGAAGCAGGCCCGGCCCTGCTGCGCCGCCTCATTTAGCGAAGCTTTGAGGTGTTTGGCAATAAAAAAGATTTGTTTGACAATTGCTTTCGATGCACCGGCAGCACGCCCTTCATCTGCCGGGTTGAGGTGGATAAACGCGCCCACCGGGCCAATGCTGCTCGAAATTGCGGCAAGCTGCTGCTGCAAATGCGCCTCGCTCAAATCGGCCAGGGTCACGCGGGTGACGCCCTGCGGCAGCGGGGCCTGGGTGGCGATAACTGTTTGCGGGAAGCTGAGCACCGCTACCGGCCAACCACGCTCAAGCAGCGCTTGCGACAGGCGGGCCGTGTTTTCCGCGCCGTCATCGGTTAGCAGGCAGATGTGGTTGTCGGGTAGCGCAAACTCCAGATAGTCAGGGGCGGGCAGCGGGTTTAACGAAACCAGCTTGCGCAAAATTGAGTGTTCCACCGGTGCGGTGGCGGGCATGTCATCGTTGCTGTTGCCGGCCTCTACAGCGGCCGGTTCAAACTTTCCCAGGCGATCGACGATGCCTCCTAACGTGCGCATTTCGGCCAGTTCTTCGGGGTTGACATCGGGCAGGTCGGGGTAGCGTTCCTGCATTGCCCCCAGAATTTCGACCCGTTTGATGGAGTCGATGCCGAGGTCGGCTTCCATATCCATTTCCAGTTCCAGCATTTCGGCGGGGTAGCCGGTTTTTTCGCTGACCACGTTCAGCATTGCCTGCGACAGTTCATCCACGGCAATGGCCGGGGCGGCAACGTGTCCATTGCTATTGCTCTCCGGTTGCGGGGCTGCCCCTCCGGCAGCAACCGGGACGGCAGGTGCAGGTGCAGGAGCAGGCGCGCCCTGCATCTGCTCAACAATTTGGCCAAGGGTGCGCAGTTCGGCCAGTTCTTCGGGGTTGACATCGGGCAGGCCGGGGTAGCGTTCCTGCATCGCCCCCAGAATTTCGACCCGTTTGATGGAGTCGATGCCGAGGTCGGCTTCCATAT
>CAYWSS010000172.1:5443-9677 GCA_964460505.1 uncultured Caldilineaceae bacterium
CCACGTTCAGCATTGCCTGCGACAGTTCATCCACGGCAATGGCCGGGGCGGCAACCGCAGCCGGAGCAGCCGGTGGTGTGATTACGGGGTTCTGTTTTATTTGAGAATTGTCAACCGGCCTGATGGGTGAGGGTGAGACAGGTTTAATGGCGGGCTGGGGTACCGGGATTGATTCAATTTGGGGCTTAATTGCCGGCACGCTCGGAACGGGCACCACCGGTGTTGTCACTACCGGCGGCGCGCCGGCTTCAGGTGCCGGTTGAGGTTGTTTTTCAGCTGGAGGTGCGGCATTGACCGTATCTAAAACCGGCGCTTTGCTGTTGTGTTGTCTTAAAAGCCGGAACAGGTTTTTTGAGTAGGTTTCCTGATTTTTTAGATACGCCTCGTGCGCCCGCAGCGTTTCGGCCTGATGCTGATGTAACAGATTGATGCTTTGTTCTAAGCGATCCAGCGCGCATGACGGGTTGGCTGAAACATAGGTTGATGGTTGGGGTTTCTTTTTCATATTCTCTTTTGATTTACCTTTGGTTGTAGTTTTTAATTGCCCGTTCGTTACAATTTTTGCGGGAACAGAAGGCAGCGGTGCCGGATGAATTTTTGTCTGATTATTATTGGCTCCAATAGGTTTTTCCGTTACAATTTTGGGTGCCGGAGGCAGTGAAACAGCCTTGATTTGCGGGGGGGCGGCCACGGCTACTGCAACCGATTTTTGTACCGGTATTTTGCTCTGTTTGCCATTGGTGCGCATAACTTGAACTGCGGGGGCTGCTGGTGCCGCCGCCAGTACAGGTTGGGGCATGTTCGCGGCAATTGTCACTTGATGTCCATCCTGCAGCGCGGCCTCGTAGGCAGCTTTGGTTTTATCGCTCACATAATTGGTTCCGTTCAGCTTCACCGTCATCAACGGTTTTTTGCCAACTTTGGCGGAGACAGGCGCAACCTGGTAGGGGTCGACAGTTTCTAAGGGCAGGCCCGCCACACAGAGTTGAACAAAAGCATCCCGGAGTTGGCGGTCGCTGCCTTTTCTGTGAGAGGCGTTTACGGATACTGCCAGGTGCGGTTTGTTGCCGAGAATATTTTTAACCAGGTTGGTAAGCACGCTGCGAGGGCCAATTTCAACAAAAATGGTTCCGCCCGCCGCATAAATATTTTCAATTTCCTGTTTAAAAAGCACCGGCTTGAGGATATGTTCTTCCAGCGACACCTGAATGGCTCTGGGGTCGTTGGGGTAAGGCTGCCCGGTGGTGTTGGTGTACACGGGAATGGCAGGCGCGCTAAACGTGGTACGCTCGATAGCCTGGGCAAAGGGGTGCTGCGCGTGGGCCACCAGCGGCGTGTGGAACGCGGCAGACACCGGCAGCGGGGTTACGCCAAAGCCCTTGGCTTCCAGATGCTGTTGGGCGCGCTGCATGGCCGCTTTGGGGCCGGCCAGAATAACTTGCTGATTTGAGTTGAGGTTGGCAATAGTAACGCCGGTTAAATTTTTGGCTTCGGCCTGTAATTGTTCGGCGTCACCTTTTACGGCCAGCATGGTGCCGGCCTCAAAGTTGGGAACGCTGGGCGGGGCCATAGCCTGGCCTCTGGCCTTGATGAGGTAAAAATAATCTTCATCATTGAGTGCGCCGCCGGCCCACAGGGCGGTTAGTTCGCCAAAACTGTGGCCGGCCACAAAATCGGGGCTAAAGCCGGCTTGCTGCAGCAGTTTATAGAGGCCAAAGCTGAATGCCCCAATGGCCGGTTGAGCATGCTCGGTTTGTTCCAGTTTTTTAGCCAGTGGGGCCTTTTGGGCAGAATTAAACACAGGCCGCGGAAAAACAACCGTGGAAAGCGGAGCCAGGTTATCGGCCACAAAAAGGCGGTCAATGTGGCTAAACGCTTGCCTTACAGCCGGGAAGTTAAGGGCTGTCTCTTTGCCCATTTCCAGATATTGCGATCCCTGTCCGGGAAACAAGGCCACAACTTTACCCTGAGTAGACATACCGCTTTTTCGGTAGTAGATGCCTTTGGGATGTTCCCAATTTTCCGCGTTGCCATTTTTCTCAATCAGCTTGATGGCAATTTGCAGGAATTCAACGGCTTCTTCCCGCAAGGCCGCTACAAACCCAACTCTGGCTGACGCGGTTGGAATGTTCGCCGATTTTGAAGATTTAACCAGGGCCGCGTATTGTTGTTCTGCAGTGTCAGATTGCAGCCGGGTTAATTGCTCCCGGCAGGTGTTTAGCAAGTTGGCCGGGGTCCGGGCAGAGAGAATAATTGCCCCGGATGTGTTGTGCAAGCGGTATGCTTGCTGGTGGTCGCTGTTATATTCTTCCAGCACAAAATGAAAGTTTGTGCCGCCAAAGCCAAACGCGCTCACTCCGGCTCGCCGGGGGGGGGCATCCTGCGCTTGAATCCAGGGGCGGGTTTGAGTATTCAAATAGAACGGTGTGTTTTCAATATTCATCTTGGGATTGGGGTTGGTCACGTTTAAGGTGGGTGGTAATATTTTATGATGAAGCGCCAGCGCCGTCTTAATCAGGCTGGCTGCCCCGGCGGCGGCTTTGGTGTGCCCAATCTGAGATTTTACACTTCCTAAGGCAATATACTGCTTTTTTTGGTTTTTTTGGCTAAAGACTTCATTTAAGCCGTCAAACTCTGTGGGGTCTCCGGCAGCGGTGCCGGTGCCGTGCGCTTCCACTAATCCCACCGTGGCCGGGGGGAATCCGGCATCCTGATAGGCGCGCCTCACGGCCAGGGCTTGCCCCGAGGCGCGCGGCGCGTAAATGGATTTGTATTTGCCGTCGCTGGCGGTGCCAATGCCTTTAATTACGGCATAAATCCGGTCATTGTCCCGCTCGGCATCTGCCAGCCGTTTGAGAACCAGCATGCCAACACCCTCGCCAATCATCATTCCGTCAGAATTTTCATCAAAGGGGCGAATGTTTTGTTGTTTGGAAAAGGCGGGGGTTTTGCTAAAACTCATGTACATAAAAATGGAGTTATCAGTGTCAACGCCGCCGGTAATCATCGCGTCGGCCCGATGCTCAACCAGGTCGCTGACGGCCATTTTTACGGCTGCCAGCGAGGCCGCGCAGGCGGCATCGACCACGCAGTTGGTGCCGCCCAAATCCAGCCGGTTGGCAACCCGGCCGGCAATGACGTTGCCCAGCATGCCGGGAAACGAGTTTTCTTTCCAGGGAATGTAGGCCAGTTTCATCTTTTCCATAATTTTTTCCCGGTCTTCCCGGCCGATTCCGCTGCTTTTTAATACCCGTTCCCAGATGGGGTATTGCAGCCGGGCTGTCAGGGGGGTAATGAGCTTTTGCCCGCCGCCAACGCCCAGAATTACGCCGGTTCGCTCCCGGAGCGCCGCATCGGCATTTTCGTAACCGGCATCTTTCATGGCCTCTTTGGCCACCACCAGCGATAACAGTTGCGAGGCGTCGGTCACTTCCAGAAGGTTTGGCGGCAGGCCAAATTCCATCGGATTAAAATCAATATCAGGGATAAATCCGCCCTTGTTGCAATAGGTTTTGTCAGGAGCCTTGGGGTCGGGGTCAAAATAATCCTCGCTATTCCAGCGAGAAGGGGGAACCTCGGTGATGCAGTCTGCTTCTTTGACGATGTTATCCCAATACTGCTGTAAGTTTTTGGACTGCGGAAAGATGGAAGCCAGACCAATAATAGCAATGGGTGTTTTCCGTAGGGAAGCGTTAATACCAAGGGCGTCTTTTGATTCGTGGGACATACTTTTCTCCAAATTCGTTAGCGGGTACTGTTTTTAACTGAGTTCTATTTCGCTTCCCTGATGGTCTCGGGTGTTGGCTCCATTGCACATTTGAGAATGGGGAAGTTGTTTTTAGCAAAAGTGTTTGGCAGTAGCTATTTGACAACCTTCTGATTATATCGAGTCGTTCGATTTCCGGCAAAGATAATTTTTGTGTAAAAACACGTTAGTGGCTTCTGTTTTTTGGCAATACCGCAAAAGTCATCAGGTAAATTAAAGTGACCGGCACTTTTAGGGCCACTGAAAGCAGACCTGTATCTATATTTTAAGTGCCGGTCACTTGTAACCTGCCGAGTTTTGCGGAACTGCATTTTTTTATAGCAAATGGAGGAAAAAAAGGGGATTTTTTTGTGAGATTTTTGTAAGGCCATTCGATTATGTTTAGTGTGGTAGTAGTAGTTTTTGGTACCGCTAAAAAGTAACCGTTCACCCCCCTACCAGAATTATGTCATTCCCGCATGCTTTTAG
>CAYWSS010000173.1:0-9627 GCA_964460505.1 uncultured Caldilineaceae bacterium
GTTTGGAACAATGAGTGCGGTGTGTGTCCCGGCACGCGGGTTGGCTGGGCCGCCCCGTCATAGCCACTTCGCTTTTCCCCCCCCCCCCCCCCCCGCCGATGAAACCGTTTCGGCTGCTGGTTGGCTCCGCTCCGTGGACAGAGGCGCAGTTCGCCGGCAAGGGGGTCGATGCCCTGCTGGAGGCGGCGCGACAAAACGCCAATCTGCATCTGGTTTTCTTGTGGCGCGGGGTGCTATATAATGAAATGAACCAGCGCGTCCAGCAGCTTGGTCTTGAGGGGCGAGTAACCGTCATCAATAAATTTGTCGATGTGAATGCCATCCTCGCCACCGTGCACGCCGCCGTGGTGCTTTCCACCGATGCCCGCATCATCAAACCGTACCCCCATTCGCTGTTGGAGGCGCTGGCGGCGGGCCGGCCCGTGCTGGTCAGCAAGGCCATTCCGATGGCGGACTACGTGACACAGACGGGCTGTGGCCTGGTGGTGGAATCGGTGAGCGCGGCGGGGGTGCTGGCCGCCATCGAATCACTATCGACCCGCTACGCGCAATTCCAAACCACCGCCCAGACCGTTGGCGCACGCGATTTTTCGCGAGAGGCCATGGTTTCGGCGTACCACAAACTATACAATCGTCTATGAAAATCCTGCACGTTGTTCACAACTATGCGCCGTCCATTGGCGGCTCGCAGTGGTTCGTCAAAAACCTGTCGGAGCAGTTGGCGGCTCAATTTGGCGATGATGTGACCGTCTTCACCACCAACGCCCCCGATACGGCGGCCTTTGCCGGGCGCGGCGGGAAATTACTGCCGCCCGGCACAGAGGTCATCAACGGGGTGACGGTGCGCCGCTTCGCCATCGACACCCGCTTTGCCCTGGCCCGCAAGGCCGCCTCTGCCCTGGCCGACCGGCTTCATCTGCCCGGTTGGGACCGTCTGCGCGCCCTGCATCAGGGGCCGATGGTGCCGGGGCTGGCTCAGGCTGTGGCCCAAAGTGGCGCCGATGTGGTGATGGCGATGGCCTTTCCGCTGCGGCACATGTTCGTTGCCCAAAGCGGCGCACAACGGGCGGGCATTCCGCTGGTCTTTACGGGCGCGCTCCACCCCGCCGACGGCTGGAGTTACGACCGCCCCATGATTTTCCGGGCCATTCGCCGGGCGCAAGGGTACATTGCCCTCACGCCGTTTGAGAAGGATTTTCTGACCGGGCGCGGCATCCCCGCCGAACGCATCGCGGTCATCGGCGGCGGGGTGACGCCCCCGCCCAGCGACTCACCTCCGCCGGAGCAAATTCGGGCCGGGCTGAACATTCCGCCGGGTGTGCCGGTGATTCTGGCGCTGGGGCGGCAAAATCGGCGCAAACGGTTTGAGCTTTTGCTGGAGGCGATGCCCGCCGTGTGGCAGAATTTTCCGCAGACGCGGCTGGTTTTCGCCGGGGCCGCCGACGCATCCACACCGGGCCTGCGCCGGGCCGGCGATGCGCGGGTTGTGGTTCAAAACGATGTGCCGGAAGCGGAAAAACACGCCCTGCTGGCCGCATGCGACATGCTGGTTTTGCCTTCAAGCGAAGAATCATTCGGGATTGTTTTTCTGGAAGCGTGGTGGCACGGCAAGCCGGTCATCGGGGCGAAGGTGGGGGCGGTAGCCTCGCTGATTGCCGACGGCGTGGACGGGCTGTTATTCCCTGCGGATGATGCGGCTGGTTTGGCGGGGGCTATCGTTAAAATTCTGGCACAGCCGGACCTGGCACACACAATGGGTACATCAGGAAAACAGAAAGTACACGAAAATTACACGTGGGATGCCGTCACCACGACGGTACGGGAAACTTATTTGCAGGCAATACAAAACCACCGGTGAGTGCCGGTGGTTTTGTTCCCAGGCAGATTATCGAATGATTAACGGTAAATAGACTCTGGATAAATTACCCACAAATACTTTCACAGAAAATGATTGTGGGCTGTCTTGGATGGCCTCTCCTCCCTCCGTAGCAGAGATTGTCACTGTGCCGACCGTCGTCCACCCATTTGACAATCCGCTGGCATCCACTTCCATCATAATAGTTTCGCTAGTGGACACTGTTCCGCTGGTGGGCGCAAACTGGACTTCAGGGATGCTCTCGCTGACTGTCCAATCGAATGATCCGCCGCCGGTATTTGTTAGTCGAATAGTAGCAAAATCTGGGTTGGCATCGCCAGTTTGATGCAAAATTGATACGTTAGCTAATACACCTAATTGCGGTGGGTTGGGAACCAGTCCGGTACGTAGCACATCGTGGTGGAACATCGGCCACGGCAGTGCGGACGATGCACTTCCGCTTTCGTGCCAGATAGTAATTTGCCCTTTCGAGTTGGCAGGGTCGCTCCCATTACTCCCGCCAGCAACAATAATCTCAAGCAATCCATCGTCATCTACATCATCTACAACCGGCGAAGCCCACAACCCATCCGGCAGGGTGCGCGTTGTATGATCGCTGGTAACGCCATTTGGCTCCACAATACTGACTCCCCTCGAACCGTGGTGAGCCACAACAATTTCCACCGTGCCATCGCCATCAAAATCGGCCAAAATGGGTGTATATGGCATAGAATAACCGTTGGTAATCCAATTCATCGGCGAGGTGGGAATCGTGGGAAACCCGGAAACCGGGCTACCATCAGAATTCCAAGCATACAACTTGTTGCAATTATTACTTATACGCCAGCCACATCCCACCACAATCTCAAGTTCTCCATCGTTGTCGATGTCACCAATAGCTGGAGGAGCAGCGGTGGTAGCTTCGGTGGTTTTGGGCCAACCGGGGAAGAGGGTCCCATCGTTTTTCCATACGTATACTTTGTTTTGCGCGCCTGTTGTGCCCCACCCTGACGATGCGATAATTTCCAACGAACCATCACCATCTAAATCAGCCAAAGCTGGCGAAGAGTAAATGTATTGTTCAACCGTTATGGGGAATCCGGAAACTTTTGAACTGTCTCCCTTTAATGCCCAAACTGTGCCAAGATTATAATTAGACGGGTCGGGCGGACTCATTGTACCCATCACCGCATCAGGCAGCCCATCGCCGTCTAAATCACCCACAGCAGGGGAGGATAATCCGCCACGCCAGAGCAAATCACCGTTTGCGGAATAGATGGGCCACCCCGCTACTGCTTGCCCAGTATGATGCCAGGCATGCAACCGACGGTCAATGCCCTCTACCACAATTTCTAAATCTCCATCACCATCCAAGTCAGCCAATGCAGGCGATGTGCGGATTCCATCCCACAGACTATCTGCATTGCTGAACCCTGCCCCACAACCGACCTGGTCGATACGTGGTTGCGGCCAACCGCGTGTTTTATCGGCAGACAGAGATTCAATCAGTGAAAAATTCCACGCACTGTTGTAGCGGTATACCAGCACGCCACCATTTCCACGGCTAGTGGCATTGGGGTCGCAATTTTCTGTATCGTGGACATCACCGCCGACAGCAATAACAATGTCCAGATGTCCGTCATTGTCCAAGTCGGCAATCGCAGGGGAGGATTCGATTTTATTGGTGGATTTTGAGGTCGGTGGATTGGCCGCCAGAATATCATCGTTGGTCTGGATAGACCACAATACGCCCCAACTTGAACCGTCGGTAGTGCCAACCACATACAA
Organism: uncultured Caldilineaceae bacterium; assembly: GCA_964460505.1. Classification (GTDB taxonomy): domain Bacteria; phylum Chloroflexota; class Anaerolineae; order 4572-78; family J111; genus J095. Next base: position 3,644 of record CAYWSS010000173.1, read on the forward strand.
CATTGCATCCCCGCCACCCACAATAATTTCCTTATAGCCATCACCGTTAAAATCGGCGGTAGCGACACTGGAATACGTTATTCGAGAACCGGGAAGATTAATTTGCGTAACCTGTGGTGCCGCCGAAACATAATTCAGAACAAATACCGTGATGAATACCACACTTCCTATCAACATCCAAACACGTTTGATCATATTCTTGTACTCAACCATATTTTTTTGTGTTGATTCAATCGCTGATTAAATCGAAGTAAAACAAGCGGAAATAACAATTGTTTTGGACGCAAATAAGAGGCCATTGCGCGGGTTCGTTGTTTGAATGTTTCCTTGGCCTGTCGATAGATTTCTAAGTCAATTTGGTTGAGTTTTTCAATTTTTGCAATTTGCGCTGATGTAAATAGTATCATTCGGTTTTTATCCTTCTTGTTTTGTGATTGATAGACAGGCCACAACGACCAACCCAATATTTTCTTGAACATCAACAAACTAGTGTTATAGTCCTCTTGAAGCCCAAAGGCCGCTAAACCTATTAACACCTCAAGGGCTTTTTCAACAATTTGCTCCGATGGCATATTGGGCAACTCATAGCCCTGATTTCCCAGCAAGATTCGGGCATGCATATTTTCCAATTCACCCAAACCGCTATCCAAAAATCTGTCCAGATCAAATGACTCCGGCGGGAAGTCTTCGAGTAGATTGGGACTCTTGCCCTCGCTAACGTGTTGGCAAAACGATTGAACACGCTTTATCGGGTTGCGTAAAAACGTGACAGTTGGCATAGCATCAATGAGTGGAAGGCCGGTTATGCGAGGGGAATGACCCCAAACCAATTTTATTTCTTTGCGCTGGTCTGCGTCAATTTTTTTATAAGCTTCAAGATCAGCGGCAACATCACCCGTAAATCCAAAAGAGGGGTGTCCCTTGTAAAGTGGTTGCACACGCAAGCAGTGCAGAAATGTTGAACCAGCGGTCTTTGGAATATGCAAAAATCGGATAGAATTCATAATGTCACCTTCTAGAAAACCTGTATCGGAGATTCCTTCACTTCGCTTGGCATAGTATGCATTTCATTCTGAATTCCCGGACTCAAGTTGTCAGATATTATCTTGATACCCACTTCAGATATTGCCACAATTCATTTAGAAGCGATTTAACACCTTGTGTACTTAACACCCAAAGTGCTTGTACAAAGCGCTGACGCCATAGTGGCAGGGTGGGGCTTTGAGTGATAAAGGCACGGATAAGCCCGTCATGCAACATCTGATGTAATTGCCCACGCCAAGGTTGCGGAGGAAGTGTCAAGACCTTCTGGTAGAAATCCCACATTTTTTGGGCTGCGCTCTGCCAGGTATAGTACATGGCACGCGCCCGAATGGCCTCAATCTGCCGGGCAGCCAGCCGATCATCAGAAAGGAGTGCCCAAGCTGCTTCTGCCCCATCGACAGGGTTGAATGAGTTTAAAGCCAGCACGTCAGCACCCAACACCTCAGCCAACGAAGTCATACGGCTTGCCAGTACCGGAGTTCCCACCTCAGCTGCCTCAAACGGTACAAGTCCGAATCCTTCATACACGGACGGATATAGCAGCAATGCGGCGTGTTCCAACAACCAATGTTTTTCGACCTCCGTTACGCCGGGCAAAAATAACACATACGGTTCTAGTTCCGGATGCTGGGCCAGGAATTCTGCTTCGTCTTGATGGGAACTCCCTTGGGTGGCCGTTAACCCCGCCAACACCAACGAGCCATCCCATTGATAGCGTTTGCGCAAGTGTTGCAGTATTTTGAGGCCAAACAGCCGGTTTTTGTGTCGAAAATCGACGCCAAGAATTAGGAGAAACGGTTCACCTGGTTTGGGATGGCTATCAAATGAGGCGACGCCTTCATCGGCAACAAAGTGATGGTCAACCCCCGGCGAAACCACACACTGCCGCTCATCTGAAATAATCATTCCCCGATGCCGGGCGTCGGCAGCCGCATCTTCGCTAATAAAGATTACGCCATCTGCCGTACCCAACGCCCATCGAGCCAGATTACGATACTGTCGCCACCATATATTGCTTTTCGAATATCCAGGATTAGCATACGCAATAAAGTCTAATTGGGAAATAATCAATCGACGGGAAACCCGCATCAGCAAAGTGTAATCCTGCAAACTGCGCAATTGGAAGTTTCGGTGCAGCAAGTCAAACTGTGGCGTTGTATTTGTCTGTAACTGCGATAGAGGAATAACTGCATCGACCATCGTATCCAATCCATGTAAATCGGCAAAATTAATTGCGTCTTGCACAATGAGCGATAGATGGGCAACACCCTTCAATTGTTGCGCCAACGCATAGATAAGCTCTAATGTAATTTTCTGTGTGCCGGTAATCCGTCCATTGATGCAGGTAGCGTCCAATGCAATTCGGTAGCGGATAATGGCGGCACGAGCGCGCTCTATGGCCTGCGCCAAAGGGTTATCGGCTCCTTGAGCAACGTCGGACACCCAGCTTCGGTACCACGGGTAACGCTGGTTTACGATGGTCTCATGCTCTTGTTGGATTTTCTTTCGTTTGGCGGAGAACGAACGCGAGCCTTTATGATACACAAACAAATCATCCGCCAGTACGTGCGAAAATCCTGCCAGTACCGCCCGCTGCGAAAAATCAACCTCCTCGCCATAACCGGGCGCAAAGATTTCGTCAAATTTCCCAACCACATCCAGCGCAGTGCGTCGGAAATACATGCAGTGGCCTATGGCGGTGGGCAAGATGGGATATAGCCGCAACGAATGTTCCCGAATGCGGTCATCTATGTCTGCTAAAGACAAACCGGACGGCAGTTCACCCATTGGGCGATTGCGCTCAGGCACTGAAACGATTGTGCCGTGGTTAGTCAGTGGTGTGGCTGTGGCAATGTTTGAACGATGATACGCGGCGGTGCGCAAACGGGGAAACCATTCAGCCGGGAGAACCACATCGCTATTCATAATCACGACATCGTGAGGCCGGGTTGCAACAAAAATTAGATTAACCGTATCCACAAACCCCTTGTTTTCCGGTTTCCGAACATACAGAAAACGCCGATCATCTATTGCCGATAGCTCTGCTTGTACACGATGGTCGGTGCTGGCATCATCTACAGCGACAATCGGTACAGTAGGTGGCGTATGTCTGAGCAAGCTGTTTACACACTCCAACACATCATCCATCGCATTGAAAACCGGAATGGCAACCACAACATCTTCATCAAATGAGGCTACCCACGCCTGGACAATTTCGATAAGTTCTTCCCTACGGCTCATTTGGCGCCTCGTCCCCAAAAATTATCCAGGGTATTCAAAAATTTCATGACCCGCCCTTGCCTCACAGCCGCTAAATGTTCTTGCAACCGATTACGTTCAGCAATAATATTGCTAATTTGACGCTCTTCCGCAGCACGTCGAGCCGCTCTAAGTGCATCGGCAGCAAACTGAGCATGTGCCATAAATTGCATAATTGGCTTTACTGTCTCTTGCCATAAAAATCCTGCGCGCAAACTGTCGGCTGCCTGTCGAACGTGCTCACGGTGATTGGGGGCATTCACTATGTTCAAAATAGCTGTCGCCAAGGCCCCAGCATCTCCCGGCGGAATGATTTGACCTAATTTGGATTGTTCTGCCAAATCAGACAAAGGGAACCCGGCAGTTGCAATCAGCGATACGCCGGCCCATATACATTCCAAGATTGGTGTTTGGGTTGCAAATTCAGTTTCTATGCCGGGACAACAAATATTCACGACCGCATCGGCTTCCAATAAAAATGCGCCACGCTTACTGTATGGAATGCGCTCTCCAAAAAAGACAAAGGTATTCATTAAACCCAACCCTTCCGCGTGAGAGATGATTTCTTCGAGAATCAGTGTCCCGGAAATAGGACTTTCCTCAACATGTTTGCCCACAGCAAAAAACAGTTTTACATCTTTACGGGTTTTAACTACCTCCGCCAATGCATCAAGTAATAATATCGGGTCAGACCACGGCTCGAATCCGCTATTCCACAGCAAAAGGGTGTCATCGCGTCCAATCAAAGGATGTATGCCCTTTAGCACCGTACCCGAACGCGGAGGCTCGGCGGGGATGCCCATCGGAACCACATCTATTAATTGTCGCAAAGAAGCATCTTGTGAATAGGTCTGACTGTTCACGCGCCCGGCGGCTAATAATGCTCCCATCCAAAAGTCGCGCTGACGCTCTGTAGCACAAATGAAAAAATCGCCAACTACTCCCTGCAATATCATTGAATGACGATTAACAATATCGACAGTAAGCCATGTTTTCTGGTCTGTCCCCTTCTTTGCCAGTTCATCCAACTCAAAGGAAGCAGACAAATCTATAATTACCGGTTTCCCTGCACGTTGTAATCGGTCAATCTGGCTGACCAGTGGTCCCATGGCCAAAATCACGTCAGTTGTATCAAGCAACGGCTTTAAGTCGACATAATCGTCATCTGCGTGAAATTGCGTCATGCGGAAAGGTGTGTCGGAGCGTGCAGGCAGGTGCATTGTTGCCACGGTGACGTCCATCGTTTCCGAAAGCGTATGGGCCATCTTCCAAACGCGAATGTCGAGTGCGGTCATTGGCTCCTCATCAGCTTTTGGGGCAATGATAAGCAGGTTATTGCCCCGCGCGGGGCGCAATGCCGTCGGAAAGCCCATTGCCGCTACCATATTTTGCTGGGAAATCTGAAAATCTCGCCACGGGAATAGCGGGTTGTAAAATTGTAGGGGAAACTGCTCAAAAATCTCCGCATCAGAACGTTGACGAGCAGATTGAATTCGCTGACGTTTCTCCATTAGTTGAGGCAATTCATCAGCAACCGCGTCCATCGCTACCAACAATGAAACGGCCACTCGCGCCATAGCTTCAGAGGGGGGAGTATCGTCATCGGTGACTGGCGTGAGCCGCTTTGAGCCAAAACGATAGCTCTCTCGCTGGACATCGGCCTGATTCAGCGCCCGTTTCACCGAGGCCATTACAGCAAAGGCCAGCGTTTGCCACAAATTTTCATCCTCCAGATTTTTGATCAGCGTGCGAAGTGCATTCATTTCGCTCAGTGCATAGCGCTGGTCATTTGCAAAGCTGGTTCCTGTTTGATGTTTTTTGTGATAAACGAACGACTCAGGAACAAACCATGTCTTATAGCCCTGCACCCACAGCCGCCACCCCAAGTCTACATCTTCAAAATAGGCGATGTAATCGTCATCAAACCCGCCTACATCGAGAAACACTTGGCGACGAATGACCATCGCGCCGCCACAAGGGGCAAACGTTTCTATTGGTGTATCGCGAGAATTCAGTTCTACCGGCAGGTTTTCACCTAACTGAAAGGCGCGTCCAAAGAGATTCAGAGAAGTTTCCACATAATCTATGGCTGAACCGTCAGCATTAAGTAGCTTGCATGCAGCACAATCGATATCAGGCTGCTGGTAAAATGCATTCATAGCCGCTGAAAGCCAGTTTGTATCAGAAATGGCATCGTTGTTAATGAATGCCAAATAATCACCGCGCGCCGTTTCTGCGCCGACATTGTTGCCGCCCGCAAAACCAAGGTTCTTTCCCGCTTCGATAACTACCACCGCCGGGTAGTTTTCTCGAATAAATGTCACCGAATCATCAGATGAGCCATTATCTACAAGAATAATCTCCATCTTTTCGGAAGGAAATGATTGCTTCAAGAGCGCATCAAGACAATCTGGCAACAACGAGCGCCCATTTAGGTTCACAAGTATAATGCTAATCATCGGTTTTTTCATGGAAGATTCTAAGGACATTTTCGTGGTTTCATTGCACTATACGTATGTAACACAACGGCCTTGAGCAATTTACTGGATCCATTGCAAAAAAGAATAGCTATCAAATAGATTACTTGCCAAAAACAGAGAATAGCTTTTGCAAAGCCGTAAGCAAGCGCATTACCCGGCCCGATTGGTAGCCCGCCACCTGTTTGCGCAGGGCGGCAATCT